>CAZEJZ010000058.1:0-10882 GCA_964512415.1 uncultured Opitutaceae bacterium | reverse complement strand
AGGATGGCGGCCAGCATGTTCACGAGGAACATGAAGCTTAGAAGCACGCCCATGTCGGCTTGAAACTTGAGCGCCGAAGCCGCCCAGGTCCCGACGCCCGCCGCGAGGGTGAGGCCGGTGAAAACGACCGCTCCGCCTGTGTCGCGGAAGGCGTGGAACAGCGCCTCGTCGAAGGCCACTCCGTTCTCCAACTCCCGTTGCAGCACGGCAAAGATGTAGATGCCATAGTCGACTCCGATGCCCACCCCCAATGCCACGACCGGCAAGGTCGCGGTCTTGAGGCCGATATCGAGGAATACCATCAGCGCGTAACCCAGATAGGAGACCAACGCGAGCGGCAGGACGATGCACAACGTCGCCCGCGCCGAGCGGAAGACGAGCAGGCACAGCACGATCACGGAGCCGAAAACCCAGAGCACGATGGGAGTCTGCGCCGCCTGCACCACGTCATTGGTCGCGGCCATGACGCCGGCGTTGCCGCCGGCGAGGCGGAAGCGCACCTTCTCTGAGGGGTGGTCGGCGATGAACTCCTCGATGGTCCGAGTCACGGCAGTCAGTGTCTCGGCCCGGTGATCCGTCAGGAACACCATGATCGGCATGACGCTGGCGTCGCTGTTGAGCATCCCGGTGGAGGTTTCGATCGGCGACGTTGCCTGAGCGAGGGCGCTGGAATCGCGCGGGAGCACCCGCCATTTCAGGGCACCCTCGTTCCATGCCGAGTTAACGCCCTTGGCGAGGCTGCTCAGGCTCACGACCGACTGCACGGTGGGAAGGTTGCGCAGTCGGCCCTCCAGCCGGTCCATGGCGGAGACGACGTCATAGTCGACCGAGGCATTGGGGCTCGCTTCGGCGAACACGGTGATCACGTCGATGCCGATGGAGAAGCGGGAGATGATGGTGCGGGAGTCCTGGTTGTAGCGGGAATCCTGCCGCAACTCAGGCACGCCCGCCTGCGAGTCGCCCACGCGCACCTCGGCGCTCTTGCTCCACGCCCAGAAGCCCATCACCGCGGCGATCGCGATCGCCACGGCTGCCCGGCGCAGAGTGAAGAAGGTACAGTACTTCCTCCAGAACCGGTCGGTGCGTTGGCGGCGCTTTTCCGCCCAGGCTTGGTAGGACGCCGGCAGGTTCAGGTAGGAAAGCAGGATCGGAAGCAGCAGGAGATTGGTCAGCAGGATCAATCCGACTCCGAGACTCGCGGCGATGGCGAGCTCCCTGACCGTGTCGATGCGGATCACGAGCATCGTGATGAATCCGATGGTATCGGTGATCAACGCGAGCCCGCCGGGCACGATGAGTTGACGGAACGCCACGCGCGCCGCCGCCTGACCCTCGAGTCCGGAGAAGACGGCGTCGCGATAGGCGCGGACCATCTGAACTCCATGGCTCACCGCGATCGCGAAGATCAGGAACGGAACCAGAATCGACATCGGATCGATGCCGAACCCGAGCAGGGTCAGCGTGCCGATCTGCCAGCTCACCGCGATGAGCGAGCAGAGGAGGAGCGCCCCCGCCAGCTTCCACCGACCGGCGAATTCCCATACCAGCAGGGTGGTGATCCCGAGGGCGACAAGAAAGAACAGTGCCACGCCCCGGGCGCCGTCGGCGACGTCGCCCATCACCTTCGCAAAGCCGATGATGTGCACCGAGATCTGGTCCGACTGGAATCGCTCCCGCACGCGGGATTCCAGCGCGGCCGCCACCTTCTGGTAATCGAGCTTCTGGCCGGTCTTGGGGTCGATCTCCTGCAGTTGGGCGCTGATAATCGCGCCGGAGAAATCGGTCGCGACGAGTTGTCCGACGCGATTCGACTTGATGATGTTTTCGCGGACGCGCCGGAAACCTTCGGTCGTTGGCTCGAAGTCCGCCGGGATCACGGCCCCACCCGTCAATCCGTCCTCCACGACCTCGATGTAGCGCACGTTCGGCGTGAAGATCGACTGCACCTGCGCGCGATCCACCCCGGGGCAGAAGAAAACCTCGTCGGTCGCCGCCTTCAGGGACGCGAAGAATGACGGCGAGAACATGTTTCCGTCGCGCGCGATCAGCGCGATCAGCACCCGATTCGCGCCGCCGAACTCGGCCTGATGGCGGGTGAACACCTTGATGTAAGGGTGCTCCTTCGGAAGCGATTTGTTGAAGCTGGCGTCGATGCGAAGCCGGGTGGCGGCGCCCACGAGGACCACGGTCGCAACCGCGAATACCACCAGCACCCAGACCCGGTGCCCGAAGAGCATCGACTCCAGAGCTTGGATGATCCGCTGCGCAAGGCGGGGAGAGTTCGACGAGGTCACGGTCAAAGCGGCGGTTTAGGGGCGCGTCGGCAGGCGCAGAATCGAGACCCCGGCCTCGCCGAGCGCGAGCACCCGGCCATCCGGCAAGGGCAGCAACTCCGCCACCGCGGACGTCAGCGGTAGCTCGATCCGCCGGAAGGTCCGGCCATCATCCTCGCTGGCAAAGAACCAGCGGGCACCACCGGCGAGAAGCACGGCTCCGCTGCCTAAACGACAACCGGCGGCGAGCATGACGGGAGCCTCGATCGAAACAGTCGCCACCGTGCCATCGGAAGCGAGGCGCCAGGCGTGGCCGCGCAGGCCGTGGACGAGCAACTCGCCGGAGCCGAGTCGGAGGAGCCCATAGAGAGACGGGGCGTCATCCATCAGGGAGACCTGACTCCACGTCAGGCCACGGTCGCCCGACCGAAGCAGCAGACCGCGCTCGCCGGCGAGCCACAGCCCCCCCGCAGGATCGGCGAGAATGCGATTGAGGTGAGCGTCCGCTCCGGGCGTCGATGGGGACGACCAGGTGCGTCCGCCATCCTGACTCACTCGGACGACACCAAACGCCCCCACCACGACGACGTTCCGTGCATCCAAAGCGACGACATCCAGGAACACGGTTTCGCTGGATTCATCGGCGAGTTGCCGCTCCCACTGCCGCCCCCCGTCATGGGTGGCGAGCACGACGCCGCCGTGCCCGCAAATCCAGCCGGTGGACGCGTCGGCGAATGACACACCGGTGAGGGCAAAGCCGACGGGTGAAGGGATGGCACGCCACGTCTCGCCGGCGTCCTCACTCATCAAGATGGCGCCGCGTTCGCCGACTGCGACCAAGACTCCATCGGCGCGCACGACGCCGTCGAGGAGCAGCGAACGAGCACCGCCCGGGGCGGCCCGGGCGGCGAGTGCGGCGACAAAGACAAGCAGCGCCGCGAGGGTGCGGCGCGCGAGCGCGAGACCCACGGCTTAGCGGAGGCCTTCGCGACGGAGGCTGTCCGGCACGTAATCCGAGGGCGAACGCTTGATCGTGAAGTCGTACATCTCGAATTCGTTATCGAGACCGATGGCCAGGTAGCGTCCCGCCTGCAAGTCGGTGTGGACCTCGAGGGTGCTCCAAAACAGGCCGGCGTCGTAGTACTGGATGCAATGCGCCTCTGAGACCCGCCAGAGCTCGCCGCGGGAGTCGTACTGGTCCACCGCGAGGATCTGCCACGAGTCCTCGTCCACGTAGAACGTGCGGCGCGGATAGATGTGCGAGGCGCCGGGCTTCAGCTTGGCCTCAACCACCCACACGCGGTGCAATTCATAGCGGGTGAGGGATTGATTGATGTGCAGCGGCTTGAGGATGTCGGCGTGCTTCACGTCCTTGGAGTGGAGGCGATAGCTGTTGTAGGGGACGATCATCTCCCGCTTGCCGACCAATTCCCACTGGTACCGGTCCGGCGCGCCGTTGAACATGTCGAACTGGTCGCTCGTGCGCATTCCGTCTGCGGCGGTTCCCGGGGCGTCGTAGGCGACGTTGGGGGCGCGACGCACGCGGCGCTGGCCCGCGTTGTAGACCCAGGCGCGGCGGGTCTCCTTGACCTGGTCCAGCGTTTCATGAACGAGGAGGATCGTGCCGGCGAGACGGGCCGGGGCGACGACGGCTTGCTTGAAGTAGAGCAGCACGTTGTCGAGGTCCTGACCGGAAACGCCCTGGCGGGTGTAGTTGAAGAGGAACTCGTCGCGGAATTCCACGAGGGAGTAGGAGCCGTTCCGTTGCGGAGCGGCCTGACCGATGTGGCGGTTGGCCGCGTCGCCACGGTAGCGGAGCAGGTGGTTCCAGATCACTTCGATGCCGGTCGAAGGAATCGGGAAGGGAACGCCGACCAGCGCTCCCTCCACATTGGCACCGTCGTTGGCGACCTTCGCCGTCGTCGCGATCCGCGCGGTCGCATCATAGATGCGTTGCGGAACGGCGGCGCTGCGTCGCGTCGGGTAGACCGGGATCGAGTAACCGGGGTACGCCTGCAGCAATGCACGCTGTCCGGCGGTCAGCTGTCCCTGGTAGTTGGCGGCATTCTGGGCGGTGATGGTGTAGAGCGGCTGATCGGAGGCGAAGGGATCTGGGTGGTGATCGCCGGGCTTGTAGCCGGCGGGGGCCTGCGTGACGCCGCCGGTCCAGGCCGGGATCGATCCGTCGGCATTGCCCGCGCGCACGCCCCCGAGCGGCGTGAGGTCCTTGCCCAGACGGGCGACCTCGGATTCGGAGATCGCAGCGACCGCGGAGGAACTGACCAACAGAAGGGCGACGCTCAGGCGTCGGGCGGGAAGGGGGAGAAACGTGTTCATGGGGTGGGGCTCAGAAGGCATACTTGAGGGTCGTCGCGAAGAAATCGCGGTCGGACAGCAGATTCTGCGTCCCGCCGCCGTAGAAGTTCACGTAGCGGAATTCCGCGCTCCAGCGGTTCTGCCACACGACCTCGAGGGAGACGTTGAGGCTCTGGCGGTTCTCAATGAAGTTGCCGAGCGGGTTCGGCGTGTTGCCGCGAACGTCGTGGACGAACGCGATGGAGGGTGACAGGTTCACGCCGCCGAAGAGGTTCGTGTAGTCGAGTCGCCCGAGAATCTGGTAACCCCAAGAGAAAGGATCGGCAAACTGGGCCAGTGGGGTGCCGGGGAGCGTGCTCCCGGTGCCCACCATTGCCGCAGGGTTACCGCTGGTGAAGGTGCCGTTCACATCGTAGCGCAGCTTGTCCTTGCCCGGGAGGTCCGGGATGTAGACGCCACCCGCCTCGGTGACGAGCGCGAGTTGGCTCGCGCCGAAGACCTGACCGAAGACCTTCGTGGCCGTGGCCTGACCGGTCCACACGCCGTGACGACGATAACCGGAAATTTCCTGGCCGTATTTCCCGAGGTAATTGCCGACCTGATTGTTCGCGCCGAACGCGGGGTTCAATGACGACAGGGCGGCGAAGAGCAGTTCCACATCGTCCACCTGCAGCGGAACGTCCTGCTTGTAGGACACTTCACCCTGCAGCGAGATGCCGGTCGAAGCGAGGTCGGTGTTGAAGCTGGCGCCGAGCATGGTGAGGTCCTCCGGGTACTCGACGAAGTAGCGTCCCGTCCCGGCGGCGGTCAGCAGCGCGATTTGGCGAGCCCCGGCGATCGCGGCCTGAGTCTGAGCCGCCTGGAGGGTCGCGACCTGCACCGGGGTGAGCGCCGCCGGATTGGTCTGCGACAGCACGATGAGCTGGAAGATACCCGCAGCCTGAGCGGCGGCTTGGGCGGCCGGGAGACCAGCGCGGACGAACACGGAGGTGAGCGGCCCGGTGAGGTTGGTGTCGATTGGAGCCGTGGGCGTGCGGGCGCTGATCACCGGCAGACGGCTGTGATACCGCATCAGGTAGAAACCGAATTCCGTGTCGTTCAGCCCCGGAGCCAGCACGCGCATCGAGACGCCGAACTGGTTCAAGTCGTCCTTCTCCCGGTCCGGTGCCCGCGGAATCGCACCGAGGGGCGTCTGATCGCTCAGGGCGCCGAAGCCGAGATAGACGTTACGACCGCCACGGGTCGCGAAGTCGTTCGTGGAGAAATAGGTGCCGGCCGGATCCACCTCGACGCGCCGGAACTCCATCAGCCAGAACGGCTCGATCGTGACGGTGTCGCTGAGGCTGAAGCTGCCCTTCAGCATCGTCACGGGGAGCAAAGCCTCGCGCAGTTCGGAGCCAGGAGCGCGGAATCGGGCGACATCCACGGGGTTCACGACGTTGATGCCGTTCGGGATGAACGTGCTTTCGCCGAGGCTGAGCACCTGGCGTCCAAAGCGGATATCGGCGGGTCGGCCGCCGATTTCGCCGCGCCAAAGACCGTAGAGATCGAGATACTCAATCCGTTTGCCCACGCGATCCTTCGCCTCGTCGGTGAGCGGGGTGCGGTCACGAACACCCTTCTCATTCACGCTATCGTAGAAGTAAGTGACGCGCCCGAACACGCCGAAGTTCTCGCCGTACTCGGCTTCGAGCTCGTGGGTTCCCTTGACGAGGGAAGAGACCCATCCCTTCCGGTAGTTGAGATTACCATCGTCGGCATTGACCGACAGGGCTCGACCGCCGTTCGCCGTGCCGAAGAAATCGGCGCTCGGATCGGTGATGCGGTACATGCCGCCGAAGGAGAACGTGGAGTCGAAGCTTCCCTTCCACTGGCCTTCCCTGAAGGAGATGGCGTGGAGGTCTAAGCAACAAAACAAGGAGAGCAGACCGGCCGACACTGCGGCGGCCCGAATCCGAGGGAACGGAGGGTAGTTCATAGTCAGGGGTTCAGTCGATCACCCGCAGGGGCGCGGGCGGAATGGGGTAGAGTTGGCGGAATCGCCGTTTGATCAAGCGGAGTCGCTTGTTGCTGATTATGGGCAACATCGCAATCCCATTTGCGTTTAAAGCAGTGCCGCTAAGGTGTCCGCTGCTGCCCAATGGAGCCCGCGACCCACATCCACATTAAAGGCGCCCGAGAGCATAACCTCAAAAATCTCGAGGTGCGCCTTCCGCGCGGGAAGTTGGTGGTCATCACCGGACCCTCAGGTTCGGGGAAATCGTCGCTGGCGTTCGATACTTTGTACGCAGAAGGTTATCGCAAATACATGGAGTCGCTCTCGACTCAGGCGCGGCAGGTTCTGGATCAATTGCGGCGACCGGATGTCGATTTCATTCACGGACTA
This sequence comes from uncultured Opitutaceae bacterium, assembly GCA_964512415.1. Taxonomy (GTDB): domain Bacteria; phylum Verrucomicrobiota; class Verrucomicrobiia; order Opitutales; family Opitutaceae; genus UBA6669. The sequence goes on along the minus strand of CAZEJZ010000058.1, from coordinate 3,907 downwards.
TCCCCGGTGCTGGCCATTGAGCAGCGGACCGGAGGCGGCTCGCCGCGCAGCACGATTGCGACCGTCACGGAGATCTCGGATTATGCGCAGTTGCTCTGGGCGATTCGCGGCGAGCCGCATTGTCCCAAGGATGGAGGGCGGATCGTGCAGCGCTCACTGGACGACAACGTCCAGCGCGTCCTGACCGAATGCGCGGGTGAACGCATCATGCTGCTGGCTCCGGTGCTGCGCGCCAAGCCCTCGGTGTTGCGGGAGGAGCTTCCGCGGCTGCGGCAGCGCGGTTTCCAGCGCATCCGTCTGAACGGCGAGGTTCGATCGCTGGAGGAGACCAACCTGATCCCGACAGGAAGTCGCGACTATGCGGTCGAGGTGGTGATCGATCGCTTGGTCGCGTCCGCGGACCAACGCAGCCGGCTTGCCGACTCCCTCGAGCTCACGTTCCGCGAGGGCCGGGATCGCGCGACGGTGCTGGCGCAGCGGGGAGCGCAGGATCCTTGGCGCGAGGTGCCGCTGAGCCAATCGCTGGCCTGCGAGACGTGCGGCGACGTTTTCGAGCGGCTCACGCCGCGCCATTTCTCATGCAATCATGCCGAGGGCGCATGCGCTGGATGTGGTGGACTCGGTCGCAAGCCGCGTTTCGTGCCCGAGTTGATGGTGCCGGATCCGCAGAAGTCGGTTCGCGAGGGTGCGATCAAGCCCTGGCGGATCGGCGGCAAGAATCTCATCATCCGGCACAACGCGCTGCTGAAGCAACTGGCGGAGCAGTTGCCCTTTGACCCCGACAAGCCGTGGCAGGATCTCCCGCCCGAGGTCCGCGAAACCCTGCTGCGTGGAGCCGGCGAGCGCCTGTTCGCTTTCAAGCTCAAGCGTATGCGCGAGCCCAAGGCGATGGCCTTCGAGGGCGTGATCGCGGATCTGCAGCGCAGCTACCTCGAGACCGACAGCGACGGGTTTCGGGCCCGCTTGAGCACTTTCATGGTGGCGGGGCCGTGCCCTGACTGCCATGGACGGCGGCTCAGCGCCTTCAGCAGCGCCGTCCAGCTCTCGCTCGGGTCGCGTCGCCTGACGTTCCCGGAGTTTTTGTCGCTCGACGTGGAGTCGGCCCGCGCACTCGCCCGCGGGTGGTCCGCCCACGCCGGTGAGAACGAGGCCGTGCGGGAGGTGGTGCAGGGGATCGAGCAGCGACTCCACTTCCTCGAGGAGACCGGGCTTGGCTATCTCACGCTCCAGCGCGACTACGGCACCCTGTCCGGTGGCGAGGCACAGCGCGTGCGTCTCGCCACGCAGCTCGGGATGGGGCTCATCGGCGTGATCTACGTCCTCGACGAGCCAAGCATCGGACTGCACGCCCACGACAACGAGAAGCTGCTGGAGACGTTGCGTGCGCTGCGCGACCGCGGAAACACGGTGGTCGTGGTGGAGCACGACGAGGACACGCTGCGGGCGGCGGACGAATTGATCGAACTGGGGCCGGAAGCGGGCACCGAGGGCGGACGACTCCTCTTTCAAGGCACCCCCGCTGCCTGCGCGAAACTGCCCATGAATCGCTCGCGCACCGGTCCGTACCTCGCGCGCTCCGTCGCGGTGACCCGGGACAGTGCGCGGAAGGCTCCCGACGGCACGTGGCTCACGGTGCGCGAGGCCCGCGAGAATAATCTGCGCGGCATCGACGTCCGCTTTCCGGTCGGCCTCCTCACCTGCGTCACCGGTGTCTCCGGCTCGGGCAAGAGCACGCTCGTCAATGACATCCTGGCGACGGCAGCGGCGCGGAAGCTGAACGGCGCGCGAGGCATTCCGGGTAAGCACCGCCACATCGAGAATCTGGATCTCTTTGAGAAGCTGGTGCAGGTCGATCAGGAGCCAATCGGACGCAGCCCGCGGTCGAACCCCGCCACCTTCGTCGGTCTGCTCGACCTGTTGCGCGATCTCTTTGCCCAGGTGCCCCTGGCCCGCGTGCGGGGCTACCGCCCCAGTCGCTTCTCGTTCAACGTGCGCGGCGGGCGATGCGAGCGTTGCCAGGGAGATGGCGTGATCCGGCTGGACATGCTCTTCATGGCCGATGCCTACGCGCCTTGCCCCAGTTGCGGCGGGCGACGCTTCAACCGCGAGACGCTGGAGGTCCTGTTCCACGGTCGCTCCATCGCGGATGTGCTCGAACTGACCGTCCGGGAGGCGCTTGCGCTGTTCCGAAACATCCCGCGGGTGATCGACAAGCTCGCGACGCTGGATGCGGTGGGGCTCGGCTACCTGAAGCTGGGGCAGGCGGCGACGACGCTCTCTGGGGGCGAGGCGCAGCGGCTCAAGCTCTCGCTGGAACTGAGCAAGCGTCAGCAGGGGGAGACGCTCTACATCCTCGACGAACCGACGACGGGGCTGCACTGGGTGGACATCCAGCGGCTGCTCGACCTTCTCTTCAAACTGCGGGACGCCGGCAACACCGTGATCGTGATCGAGCACAACCTCGACGTCATCCACCTCGCGGACTGGATCGTGGATCTCGGACCCGGAGGAGGCTCGGCCGGCGGGGAACTCGTGTATGCGGGGCCGCGAGGCGGAATCGAGGCGGAGTCCCGATCGCTGACCGGCCAAATGCTGGCGAAGTGGTCACACGCCAGCCGATGCTAGGAGGGCCGTTCGTCGAGGCCGCATCCCGGCCCGAGGATCACCTTGCCAATCCCTTCGGGGACGGATGTCGTTGCCGAGATCCGCGGCGATGAACCTCCCCAATCTGATCACGCTTTCCCGCATCCCGTCGATGTTCGTCATCGTCGGCTTGATGTACTGTGACTTTCCGGGGGCGCCGTCGCTCGCGTTCTGGCTGTTCATCCTGTGCGCGGTCGGTGATTGGTTCGATGGTTACCTGGCCCGTCGGCAGGGGCTCGTCTCCACGTTCGGCAAGCTGATGGATGCGTTGACGGACAAGATCATGGTGGTCGGGCTCGTCGTCGCGTTCGTGCAAAAGAACGAGATTCCGGTGTTTCTCGCGCTGATCACCATTTGCCGCGAATTCCTGATCACGGGGATGCGGACGGTCGCGGCCGCCAAGGGCGTGATTGTCGCGGCGGACCGCGGGGGAAAGGCGAAGACCATGACGCAGCTGATTGCGTTGGGGTTTCTGCTGGGCGCGCCGATGGCGGCGAGCGACTGGTCCCGCCTCGTGCCGTTCGACCTGACGCTGTTTGTCGAGATCGTGCACAAGATCGGGTTTTTCGGATTCGTTCTGGGCACGATCCTCGCGGTGTGGTCGGGGGTCCGCTACGTGATCCAGCACCGAGCCGTCGTCTTCAGCGACGCGGACGGCTCAAGTTCGCGGAATGCCTCCTGATTCCTCGCCGCCTCCCGTGTCCACCCGGGGAAACCTCTGGATCGCGATTGCCTGTCTCGGTCCGATCGGCCGTCGACTGCCGGCACCGGGAACGTGGGGATCGGCCGTCGGGCTCGCGCTGGCCGTCCTGCTGGTCCGATCCGTACCGGACTGGTCGATGGGGTGGGTGACGCTGGCGCTGGCCCTCCCCGCGGTGTGGATCTGCGCCGCGGCGGAACGCGGCCTCGGCCGTTCGGACCCGGGTGAGGTCATCCTTGATGAGGTGGTCGCGATGCCCCTGTGCTTTCTCGGGTGGGCGCGACTGGAGTCGTCGGCCGCTCCCTGGCTTCTCTTCGCGGCGGGTTTCGCGTTGTTTCGGCTGTTCGACATCGCGAAGCCGCTGGGCATCGCCCGGCTGCAGCGGCTGCCCGGAGGCTGGGGCGTGATGGCCGACGACCTCGCGGCGGCGCTGGCGGCGTGCGGGTGCCTGCATGCGCTCGCCGCGCTGGGCTGGCTGGGCGGTCCGCTGGCGGTCCGCTGAACCGCGAGGCTAGCTGCGCAACAGATATCGCACGGCGGCGAAGTAGCCCTCGACGCCCAGCC
>CAZEJZ010000057.1:0-11053 GCA_964512415.1 uncultured Opitutaceae bacterium | reverse complement strand
GGCCTGGCCGGCTCGTCGAACATCGGCGAGCGCTGCGCGATGTTCGAAGCGATCCACGGCTCGGCGCCGCGGCGTGCCGGCCAGAACCTCGCCAATCCCTCCGGCCTGCTGCGCGGGGCGATCATGATGCTCGATCACCTCGGTCAGGTCGACGTGGCCGCGCGCGTCCACAACGCCTGGCTGCGTACGCTGGAGGACGGGGTGCACACCTACGACATCTTCCGCGAGGGCGTGAGCCGGCAGAAGGTGGGCACGAAGGAATTCGCCGCGGCCGTCGTGCAGCGGCTGGGATCGAAGCCGGATCACCTGCCGCCGGTGCAGCCGGCGCGGAACGCGGTGCCCTCGGCCTACGCGCTGACGAAGCTCCCGCCTGTCTCGAAGGTGCTGGTCGGAGTCGACGTCTTCATCGACGAGCCCGGAATCTCTCCCAAGGAACTCGCGCGCCGCCTCCAGCCGCTGCGCAGCGGGCCGCTCGATCTCGAGATGATCTCGAACCGCGGCATGCGCGTCTGGCCGGACGGCCTGGCGGAGACGACCTGCGTGGACGTGTTCCGGTGCCGGTTCCGCATCCCCGAGCTTCTCGCGGATACGGGCGGGATTTCGCACGATCCCGTGACCCGGCTCCTGCACTCGATCTCGGCGGAAGGCTTCGACTGGGTGAAGACTGAGTTGCTCTTCAACTTCGACGGCCAGCCTGGCTTCACGCGCAGCCAGGGAGGCTGAGCGCGGTTCCCCGGGCCCGGGGCGGGACGGGGATCGCCCCGCGCCGCCCCGCGCGATCGGGAGGACCTGGCGGGAGGGAGCTGGCGGGAGGGAGGTGGCTGATCTAGCCCCTCCCGCCGATCGCGCCACGCCTTCCGGAGTGCCGGGGCCGCGATCCGCGATCGACTGCGGAGCCCTGGAGCCGCCTCCCGCCGCGTCATCAGCCGCGTCACGGGCTGACCACTACCGCTTGGCGCGCAGCGTCGGACGCACCTGGGGGTTGACGACGTTTGCCGCCCAGCCGTCGGTGTACCAGTTGCGGACCGTCGCGCACACCTCCTCGCGCACCGCCTGCCAGCTTTCCTCGGAGTAGGCGGCGGTGTGGGGCGTGAGCACCACCTGCTCCATCCGGCGCAGGGGATGATCCTTGGCCAGCGGCTCCTGCTCGAACACATCGAGGCCGGCCGCCGCGAGGTGGCCGCTCGCCAGCGCCTCGACCAGCGCGGCCTCGTCCACGACGGGCCCGCGGCTGAGGTTGAGCAGGATCGCGCCCCGGCGCATCTGCGCGAGGCGGGCGGCGTTCATCAGGTGGTGGGTGGAGTCGTTGAGGGGGACGTGCAGCGAGACGTAGTCGGATTCGCCGAGGACCTCCGCGAAGGACCGCGGCTCGATGCCCTGCGCGCGCAGGCGCTCCGGGTCCACCGCCGGGTCGAACGCGACCACCCGCAGGCCGAGTCCGCGCGCCCGCCACGCCGTGGCGGCGCCGATCCGGCCGACGCCGACCAGCCCGAGGGTGCGTCCCTTGAGGCGGTGGATTGGACGGCCGACGGGGCTGGTCCATTCGCCCTCCCGCATCCGGAGGTGGAACCACGAAATCTGCCGGGCGCAGTCATGGAGCAGGGCGATCGCGTGCTCGGCGACGTCCTCGACCGCGTAGTTCGGCGTGTTGGCCACCGCGATGCCGTGGGCCGTCGCGGCCGCGACGTCGATCATGTCGTAGCCAATTCCCCAACGGATGATCAGCCGCACCCGCGGCAACGCGGTCATCACCGCGGGCGTGAGGATCTTCTTCCATGAAAGCAGCAGGATCTCCGCGTCGCCCGCCTGGGCGATGACGTCCTCCGGGGTGTCACAGTTCCCGATGACCATTTTGCTGCCGAGCGCGGCGATCGTGGCCTGCTCGTAGGTGTAGGGGGCGAGGGTATGGGTGGGGTCGACTTGGAAAACGGGGGGATGCATGGGCGTGATTGGGAAGGGTGGGGTTGCGGGGCGGAGAGAAAAGGCGGTGGGATGCGGGCGCGGTGCTAGGCGGAGGGAGCGGGACCGCGCAACCAGCGGTCGAACCAGCGATCGACCGCTCGGGCCCGAGCGAGTCGCCGGCTCGGTCGGCCGACGAGGTTCATGAGGTGTCCCTCCTCGGGGATCCGCAGCAACTCCACCGGAGATCCGTTCAGCCGGACTGCCGCGGCCATTTCCTCGCTTTGCGCGATCGGGCAGATGCGGTCCGCCTCGGCGTGGATGAGCAGCAGGGGCGTGCGGATGTGCGGCCCGAGTCGGGCGCAGGACAAGGCGGCGTAACGAGTCGGCTGCTCCGCCGGCGAGCCGCCCATCTCCCATTCCCAGAAGGTCGGGTTGTTGCCGTCGCGGTGGCAGGTGACGAGGTTGCTGACCGCGTTTTCGCTGATCGCGGCGCGGAAGCGCTGGGTTCGACTGGCGAGGAGGTGCGTCATGAGCCCGCCGTAGCTGACGCCTGTCACCGCCACTCGCTCGCGATCCACGGCGGGGTGCTGGAGGGCGCGGTCGATCATTTCGATCACGTCCGCGTAGTCGCGCTCGCCCCACGCGGTGCGGATCTGCGTCGCGAACGACTCGCCATACCCCTGGCTGCCGCGGGGGTTGCCGAGGAGGATGGCGTAGCCGAGGGCGGCGAGGCGCTGGAACTCGAAATAGAAGCGATGTCCGATCGCATAGTGCGGCCCGCCGTGCACGTGCACGATCAGGGGGTGGGGAGGCGTGCCCGCGCCTCGCGGGGGCAGCATCAGCCAGGCGTCCAGCACCACGCCGTCCGTTGCGGTCAAGGTCAGCGGCTCGAGCGGGCTCGGGCACCGGGTTTCCAGCCACGGCCGGTTGAACGCGGTGAGCGCCCGTTCGCCCACGCCGTTCAGGTCCGTCTCAATGACCTCCCCGGGCGAAAGCGCGTCGGAGACCACGGCGACGAGTCGGCGCGCGGCCGGGGCGACGGCGAAGGCGAGGCAACTCCTTGCGCCTGCGAGCACGGCACGAATTCGTCGGTCCCGACCGATCCAGGCCAAGGGGCTCGTGCCGCCGTCCGCGTGGATGAAGTAAATTCGGTCCTCGCCGTCCACGTCCACCCACGCCAGCGAGGGTGCGGAGAGCCCGCGGGCGTCGTCGGCCCGCGTGGTCAGGCCGACCGAGCGATCGAAACCCGCCGTGAGAAGGGTCGGTGTTTTTCCCGACGCGAGGTCGAGGATCCAGATGTCCTGATTCACGCCCTGCGCGGGCCACCGGTCGTGTCCGATCCATGCCACCGCCCGGCCGTTCGGCGCGCTGGCGAGGGCGGCGATGGGTCCCCGCTGGGAGCAGAGCAACTCGGGATGGCCCGCCAGCGCGGCCCGCCAGAGTTGGCACTGTCCTTCGTCCTGCGGCGCCGTTCCCCAGATCATCCCGCTGCCGTCGCTCAGCCAGCAGAACGCCGCCACGCCGGCGGTGGCGATCACTCCGGACTCTTCACCCTCGGCGCTGACCCAACGGAGCTGGCCGCCGGTCAGGAACGCCAGCTGCTTCCCGTCGGGAGACCAGCGGGGCTGCCGGAAGTCCGTCAGCGCCGCCGCGAGCGAGCGCACGCGGTGGCTGGCTCCGTCCCGGCACATGAGACTGACTGAAGTGGAGTCCTCGTCGGCGTGCACGAAGGCCAGCCAGCGGCCGTCGGGCGACCAGCAGGGACTGCTGCCCGGATGGGCCCAGTCCTCCGAACGGAGCTCGGAGCGCAGCGCGTCGCGGCCGCGATCGAGGGACGTGACGGTGCAGGCGAACCGTCGGCCGTCGCCCGAAAGGGAGGGCTCGTCGACCCAGCGCAGCGCGAATAGATCTTCGACGTCCACCGGACGTCGGGGGTCCGCTTGCGGCGTCGGGGAAGAGGACGGAAGGGGCATGCCGTCGCGGGGGTGACTGAGTCAGCCGAACGGGAGCGACCCACGCTCCATCCATCGTTTCGAAGGCCCGTTGTGTGGTCCAGCCACTTTCACGTGCGGGGTGTTGTGGCGATGAGCGCGGCGGGGAGTTCGGCGCGGGGCGGGTCGTGCGTCGGGGCGGCCGCGACGGTGAGGTTCGCGTCGCCGAGCGGGTCTCGCGGTCACGCCCCGCCGTAAGTGAAGAGAACGGTGGCGGGCCGATCCGGGGAGCGCAGCAGGGCGTAGCCCTCGGGTGCGGCGGCGATCGGCACTCGGGTGGGTGCGAGTCCGTCCAGCGAAACCGCGCCGTCGGCCAGCAGGCGAAGGAACAGCTGCTGCTGCCGATTCTCGGTCCAGCGCGTGTAGCCCGCGTTGAAGTCGATGCCGCCCTCCTCGTAGGCGGTGTCGTAGCGGCCCGGCCCGTAGGCGATGGACGGAACGAGCGTGACCTCGCGGCCGAACATCTTGCCACGGGTGACGTTCATGCCGAAGGCGCCGACGCCCACGACGCGGGCTCGGGCGCGGCACAAGTCGAAGGCCAGATTCAGGGGATCGCTGGACTTGGCGGCGAGGTAGAGAACGACGGCATCGGCGCCGAAGCCATCGGTCATTTCGAGCACGGTGGCGACGGGGTCGGAGTGGGACGGATTGATCGCGCGCGTGGCGCCGACCGTCCGCGCCTGTTCGACGCGGCGGTCGTCGATGTCGAGCCCGAGCACCTGCAGTCCGGCGTGGCGGGCGATCTGCGTACCGAGGAGGCCGAGCAGCCCGAGACCGTAGACGACGATCGTTTCGCCGAACGTGCACTCCGCGCGCCGGATGCCGGTCATCGCGCTGCAGCCCAGCGTGACGAAGGCGGCCTGCTCGAGCGGGAGGTGATCCGGCACCTTGGCGACGAGGTTGCGCGGCACGGCGACCCGCTCGGCGTGGACGGCGCACTGGTTGCCGGAGCAGGCGACCCGGTCGCCGATTTGGATGTCGGTGACTTCCCGGGACACTGCGATGACCCGGCCGGAGAGGCTGTAGCCGAGCGTCGCGGTGCCTGGGCGCTGGGGGCGCGGTTCCGGGAAACCCCAGTCCACGCCCTTCTTGCGGAGTTGGGCGCGCCGCCCTGGGCGCGGGTTGGGGTAAGTGTCCTCGCCGAGGGTTTCCGGATTCGCCGACGTATCGATGATCTTGAGTTCGGTGCCGCTGCTCACGGCGGAGAACGCGGTTTGCACCAGCACTTCTCCGGCTCGCAATTCGGGCTCGGGGATGTCGAGGACCACGGGTTTTCCTTCGATGGCAAAGATTCGTTTCATGGGGTCGGGAGAGCTGCCCAGCCGAGCGTGATGGTTGTCGGCGCTCAAGGTTTGACGGTTAGGCCCGGTCCTCGGGTTATTCCGAATGTGACCTTGGCGAAGGGTGGGGCGGGCCCTCGCGCCAATCTTCTCTTCGGCACATTCTGCGCTTGCCTCCCAGCGGCTTCGCGGGGCCGAATGAGGCGTTTGCCAGTTTGCCAAAACGTGCCGCAAGGGTTTCTTCCGGCTGCCCCCGCCGCCGTTCCCCCTCTTTTCCCCCACCATGTCCAACGACACCCCCTCGTCCGCCTCCAGTCGTGAGCACACCGCAGCGTTCCTCCTGCTGCGCCTTTTCCTCGGTCTCCGCGCCTTGCTCGCGGGCATCGAGAAATTCGAGTCGGGCGGCAACTATTCGTTCGAGATTTACTACCGCAACATGGCCCGCATGGCCAATGGCATCACCTCGGCCTCTTTCCTGCCGCTGTGGGCGACGAAGACCTTCGCGTTCTTCCTCGGTTACGTCCTGATCGCCCTCGGTCTCGCGGTGCTGCTCGGGGTTCGGACGCGCTGTGCGCTCACGATGCTCGGCCTGACTTGGGTCGGCCTCTCGTTCGGCCTCATGGCGGTGCAGGAGAATGAAGGCGTGGCCTGGCTGGCGACCTACGTTGGCTTGACCGCGGGTGCATTGGTGCTGGTGCGCCACAATCGTTTCGCCCTCTGGTCCGGTCGCTCCTAACCGCGCTCGCTTACCAGACGATGAACCCGTCGACCCCGTCACTCGTTTCCCCTGCAGCGTCCACCCGCCGCGAGTTCCTGTCGTCTGGCGTGAAGCTGGGCGCGGCGCTGATTGCGACCCCCTACTTGGCCCAGGCGGCCGCTCCCGCCGGTTCCGGTGGCTCGCGGACGCTGAACATCGCATTGATTGGCTGCGGCGAACAGGGCCGCGTGCTCCTGAACGCCGCCTTGAAGATCCCGGACATCCGGTTCCGGGCGGTCTGCGATATCTGGGAGTACAACCGGACCTACGGTGAGCGTCTGCTGAAGAAGTTTGGCCATGACGTACGGGCCTTCGAGGATTACCGCGAGATGTTGTCTGCGGTGCCCGAGATCGACGCGGTCATCGTGGCGACCCCGGACTGGCTGCACGCGGAACAGACGAATGCCGCGCTGAAGGCCGGCAAGCACGTTTACTGCGAGAAGCTGATGTCCAACACCATCGAGGGCGCCCGTTCGATGGTGCGCAGCGCCCGTGAGGCGGGCAAGCTGCTCCAGGTCGGGCACCAGCGCCGGAGCAACCCGCGGTACATTTACGTCCGAGACCGACTCCTCCGCGAGAAGCGCCTGCTCGGGCGCATCAACAACCTCAACGCGCAATGGAATCGCTCCGTCAGCGCCGATCTCGGTTGGCCGGAGCGCTTCACCATCCCGGAGAAGAAGCTGAACGCGTACGGTTACGCGAACATGCACGAGTTCCGCAACTGGCGCTGGTTTAAGAAGTACGCGGGTGGTCCAATCTCCGATCTGGGTGCGCACCAGATCGACATCTTCAACTGGATGCTGGGCGTGAACCCGAGTTCCGTCATGGCAGGCGGCGGCGCGGATTTCTACAAGACGCACGAGTGGTACGACAACGTGATGGCCATCTATGAATTCCCGACCAGCGAGGGCATGGTGCGGGCGTTCTACCAGGTCCTGACCACGACGAGTGCGGGCGGCGGCTACCACGAATACTTCATGGGCACTGAGGCGGCCCTGAAGATGTCCGAGAACCCCAAGTACACCAAGCTCTACCGCGAAGCTCAGGCTCCGGATTGGGAGGTCCATGTGACTTCCGGTCTGATCAAGAAGCCGGGCTACGGGGAGGAGGGCGCCGCAGCGCCGTCCAAGCCTTGGGAAAAGGAAGTGAAGCCGAAGTTCGCGACGGCCGCCCCCCGGGCGTCGGTCGTCGATGTGCGCGAGACAGCCGCCCTGTCCGCGTGGGACATTCCGGTGACGCTCGACAAGGCGATCCACCAGCCGCACTTGGAGAACTTCTTCGGGGCCATCCGCGATGGCACCCCCCTCAGTTGCCCCGGGGAACAGGCGTTCGCCTCCGCTGTCACGGTACTTCGAGTCAACGAAGCCGTGGCTGCCCGCAAGATGCTCACCTTCCAGCCCTCGGATTTCGTCGCCTGACGCACCGCCGGCTCATTCCTTTGCTTCCGTACCTATGACGCTCCGTTCCGCCACCCTGTTCCTCGCTGCCGCCGCCGCCGTTCTGCCGCTCACCGCGCAGGACCGTGTTCCTCTCGCGCTTGAGCTGCCCAAGCCGCTCTTCGTGGGCACCCCGCGGCCGATTTCGCTGCCCAACCTGGAGAAGCCCCGTCAGGGCCCGCGTCCGGCGTTGCTGGTGCCGGCCGGCACCGTGCTGCTGTCGAAGGGCAAGACGGTCACCGCCTCCGACTCCCTGCCGGTGATCGGCGACCTGAGTTTCGTTACCGACGGTGAGAAGAGCGGAGCCGACGGTACGTTCGTGGAATTTGGGCCCGGCGTGCAGTGGGTGCAGATCGATCTCGGCGCTTCGGCGAAGGTGAATGCCCTGCTGGTGTGGCACTTCCATGCGCAGGCGCGGGTGTACCACGATGTCGTGGTCCAGATTTCCGACGACCCGGAGTTCAAGTCGGGTGTGACCACCGTCTTCAACAATGACATCGACAACTCGGCCGGTCTCGGGGCGGGGAAGGATCCCGCCTACATCGAGACCAACGAAGGTCGCTTGATCGAGGTCCAGGGCGTCAAGGGACGGTACGTTCGCCTCAGCTCGGCCGGGAATACGACCGACGAACTCAACCACTACGTGGAGGTCGAGGTCTTCGGCCAGCCCTGATCCCGGCGTCTCGAGCGACGGTTCTGATCCTTTCACCGCCAACCTTCGGGTTGGCGGTTTTTTTGTGCGACGCAGGGCGAATATTCATCAACGAGATGTGAAAATGTGCCTTGATGAGCAGGCTCCCTCCTCTCAACCTCCCGGTCGTTTCGGTTACACCCTCACCCCAACGCGGACCGCCCCCGACTCCGGCCTCTTCCCCTGTGGACGTGCGTCGGAGACGAAACCGGTTCGTCGCGGGACTCCCACACGACAGCGAAAGCAGCACCTAGTCCTACGTAATGAGCTCTAACGACAACTCAAGCGGGGCGATTGCCCCTAATGCCAGCCGGCTCCTGTGGGCCGGTTTCATGGCGATCTTGGCCGCCGGCGTTGGCTTTGCCATTCGCGGCGGAATCTTCGACAATTGGGGTTCGGAATTCGGCTTCACCGCCTCGCAGCTCGGTGCGATCGGTGGCGCGGGTTTCTCCGGATTCTGTTTCGGCATCATCGTCGGCGGCGTCATCTGCGACAAGGTAGGCTACGGCCGCCTCGTGGTGCTGGCGTTCGCGCTCCACGTCCTCTCCGCGGTGGTCACGTTCACCGCATCCGGTGCCGGTGCCTACAACAGCCTCTATTGGGGCATGTTCATCTTCGCGTACGCCAACGGTACGCTGGAGGCCGTCGCCAATCCGCTCGTCGCGACTCTCTTCCCCACGAAACGCACGCACTATCTGAACATTCTCCACGCCAGCTGGCCCGCCGGCATGGTGCTCGGCGGCATCTGCGGCTGGGTTCTCGACGACCGCCTGCAGGTTCCGTGGAAGTGGCAGCTTTCCCTCTATCTCATCCCGACCGTGATCTACGGCCTGATGTTCCTCGGCCAGCACATGCCGAAGTCCGAGGCCTCCGCGAAGGGACTCAAGCTCGGCGAAATGCTCAAGGATGTCGGCATGGCCGGCTCCGCGGTCATCGGTCTCTTCCTCTGGCTCTTCGCCAAGGACGCGCTCGGGCCCATGCTCGGCGGTCTCACCGGCGCGGCGTTCTTCACCAGCGCCTCCTGGAGCTGGGTCGCCATCGCCCTCGGCGCCGGCACCTTCCTCGTCTTCTCCGGCCTCAGCGGCTGGGCGCTGGGTTCGGGCCTGCTCTTTATCCTTTTCATCACCCACGCCCTCCTCGGCGCGGTCGAACTCGGCACCGATGGCTGGATCCAGAACATCACCGGCAACATTCTGAGCTCGGAGCAGGGCAAGATCCTCTTCGTGTTCACGTCGATGACGATGTTCGCGCTGCGGTTCTGCGCTGATTTCATCGAGCGCAGGCTGGGCCTGTCCCCGGTCGGACTGCTGCTGCTCTGCGCGATCCTGGCGTGCGTGGGTCTCAACCTCACCGCCGGCATCTCCACGTTCGCCGGCGCCCTCGTCGCGCTGACGATCTACGGCATCGGCAAGACGTTCTTCTGGCCGACGATGCTGGCCGTCGCTTCCGACCGCTTCCCGCGCACGGGCGCCGTCGCGATCTCGATCATGGGCGGCATCGGCATGATGTCTGCGGGTCTGCTCGGCTCTCCGGGCCTTGGCTACGCGAAGGACCGCTTCGCGGGCGAAGAGCTCAAGAAGGCCGATCCGGCCCTCCATGCCGAGTACAAGGCTGCGACGCCGAGCAAGTTCCTCGTCTTCTCCGATGCCTACGGCCTGGACGGCAAGAAGCTCGGTGACGTCAAGGCGGCCTTGGCCGCCGGCAAGGCGACGGCCGAACAGAAGAAGGTCCACGAGGCCGACATGCGCGGCGACCGCCGCACGCTCGTGGCGGATTCCTTCATCCCGGCCATCATGGCCGCGATCTACCTGCTCCTCGTGCTCTATTTCAAGGCGAAGGGCGGCTACAAACCGGTCCAAATCTAGCCCGGCACCTCCGGCCCGGGCCATGGCGCTTGGCCATGGTTCGGGCCGGCGAAACCTTCCGGCCGCTCTCCTCGGGGAGCGGCCTTTTTTGCGGCCTGCAATTGCCCTTGCCGCCCGGGCGCGGGGTCGGGTTAGCTCCCCCATCATGCTTCTGGATTCGCGCTTTGAAACGCTCGCCGCGGGCCTGACCGGTTTCTCCACTTCGCTCGCCAAAGGCGAGCGGGTCCTCATCGATGCCTTCGATGTACCGGATGCCATGGTCATCGCCCTGGTTCGCGCCGCCCGCGCCCGCGGCGCCGTGCCCTACGTCCAACTTCACCGCGCCCGCATCACCCGCGAACTGATGCTGGAAGCCACCGAGGCCCAGTACGCGCCGCATGCGAACGTTGAGCTGATGCGAATGGAGTCGATGGACGCGTACATCGCGCTGCGCGGCTCGGACAACATCTTTGAGTCCTCCGACGTGCCCGCCGACAAGGTTCGCATCGTCTCCAAGGCGATGAAGCCCGTGCTGGACCGTCGCGTGAACGAAACCAAGTGGGTCGTCCTGCGCTGGCCGACGTCCGCCATGGCCCAGCAGGCGGGGATGAGCACCGAGGCGTTTGAGGACTTCTACTTCCGGGTCTGCACGCTCGACTACGCACGCATGGCGCCCGGGATGAAGGCGCTGAAGGGACTGATGGACAAGACCGACCAGGTCTGGATCAAGGGCCCCGGCACCGACCTGCGTTTCTCGATCCGCGGCATCGGATCCCGCGAATGCGGCGGCCAGCGCAACATTCCGGATGGGGAAGTCTTCTCCTGCCCGGTGAAGGACTCCGTCGAGGGCGTCATCCAGTACAACGCGCCCACGGTCTATCTCGGCACGTCGTTCGACCACATCCGCCTGGTCTTCAAGAAGGGCCGCATCGTCGAGGCCACGTCGTCGAACACCAAGCGCCTGAACGAAATCCTCGACAGCGATGAGGGAGCCCGGTTCATCGGGGAATTCGCGATCGGCTTCAATCCGCACATTCTCCAGCCGATGCGCGACATCCTCTTCGACGAGAAGATCGCTGGCTCCTTCCACTTCACGCCGGGTCAGGCGTACGAGGGGGTGGGCAACGGCAACAAGTCGCAGGTCCACTGGGA
>CAZEJZ010000056.1:0-11163 GCA_964512415.1 uncultured Opitutaceae bacterium | reverse complement strand
CTTCACCCCGGGTCGTCCGAGGGAGAGCAGCGCTTGGCGAATGTGACCCAGCAAGCGCAGCACCGTGTCCCGATCGAAACGCGCCGTGTCAAACGAGGTCCGCAGCGTGAGCCGGGGCCCCGGCAGCACGTCGATGGTCAGCGGGTAGCTGGTCTGCTCGACGAAGTGCACCTGGCGCGGCTCGAGATCGCCGAAGCGATTCGAGAGCGCGGAATCCACCGGGTAGTTGATGAAGACGAAGAGGCTCTCGAAGAGCTGCTGGCCGCGCGGCACCGCGCTCCAGCCTTGGATGTCGCTGAGGGCCGCGTGCCCATGCTCCTGGAGAGCCACCTGACGCTCCTGGAGCGCGCGTAGCCACGGCCCGGCCTCCGCGTCATCCGTCACGGTCACGCGCAACGGCAGGGTGTTGATGAAGAGGCCGACAATGTTCTCCACGCCGGCCAGGTCCGCAGGGCGTCCCGAGACGGTGACGCCGAAAACGACGTCCTCAGCACTCGCGTAACGGCTAAGGACCAAGGCGTAGGCACCCTGCGAAAGCGTATTCAGCGTCACCTGCTGATCGCGGGCGATCTGCTGCAGTCGCGCGGTGTCCGCCTCGTCGATCGCGAAGTCGATCACCTCATGGACCTTTCCCGCCGGGCCCGGCTTGTCGACGGTGAGCGGGGTCGGCACCGAGAACCCACGCAGTTGCTCGCGCCAGAATTGCTCATCGCGCGAAGCATCGCGCTTCTGCAACCACTGCAGGTACGCCCCGAAGGGGCGCGCCGGCGTCAGTGCCGGGGTCCGTCCCGTGCTGAAGGCCGCGTAAGCCACGCCAAACTCGCGCAACAGCAGCGGCAGCGACCAGCCGTCGAGCAGGAGGTGATGGTGGCTCCAGACGAGCTGCCACACGGTCTCCGAAAGCCGGAGGGTGGCGAGGCGCATGAGGGGCGCGCGGTTCGGTTCGAAGCCGCGCTTGCGGTCGTCCGCGAGAAAAGCCGCGAGTTTTTCGGCCTGCTGCGCCGGACTGAACTCCCGCCAGTCCTCCTGGCGCCACGGCATCTCCAAGGTGCGGTGCACCACCTGCACCGGCTCACGCTGGCCCCTCCAGACGAACGCCGTGCGTAGGATCGGATGCCGCGAGACGAGCAAGCGCCACGTTTCCGCGAAGGCGGCCTGATCAAAGCGCCCGTGCAGCTCACAGGTCAGCTGCTCGAAGTAGACCGCCTCGCTCGGCTCAAAAAGGGTATGGAACAACAGGCCCTTCTGCAGCGGGCTGAGCGGAAAAATCTCTTCAATGGACGCGGCCTTGCTCATGGATTCGGAAAGGGATCAGCGCGGATCGGGATCCGCGAGGTCGGCGAGGAGCGCATCGAGCTCGCTCGCCTCCAGCTGGACGTGGGTGAAGTCAGACGGCGTCGGCGCACCCGACTCCGCCGAAAGGCAGTGCGAGAGCAACGCCCGGACATGGGCGACGAAGCGCTCAGCGAGCCGTTCGATCGTTACCCGCGAATGGACTCGGTTGCTGAAGAGCCAGTGGATGCGCAGACGGCCATCGGTCACGAGCGCGTTGATGTCGATGAGATGCACCCGGTAGCCGCGCGGACTGAGGTCTGGCCCGACCGGAACATCCGACAGCCCGAAGGGAGCGTCGGGACCGAGCGTGTGGTCGGTCTGACCAAGGTAATTGAAGCAGAGTTCGGGCCGCGGCAGCGCCGCCAACTCCGCCGTCACGGCAGGATCCGCGTTGAGACGAGACAGCAAACCGAAGCCGGTTCCGTGGTGCGGCACCGCGCGCAGGCTCTCCTTCAGCGCGATAAGTTGCTCGCGCGGACCGGACGAGGGCAGCACCTCTAGACGGAAAGGGTAGAGGCTGGTGAACCATCCCACGGTGCGCGCGACGTCGATCGCGTCGCCCAGCGCCTCGCGGCCGTGATTCTCCAGCGAAATCACACTCGCCGACCGCCCGGTCCACTCCGCGAGGGTCGAGGCGAGCGCGGTCAAAAGGACTTCGTCCGCGCGCATGCGATAGACCGCGGAGGCCTCACGCAGGAGCGATCGAGTCGCCTCGGGATCAAGCTCGACGGACACCCGCTCCATCGCCGCCACCGCGCGCGCCTCCGCGCTGATCGGCTGGTCGTGCGGCAGCTCGCTGCGGGCCTGCCCGATCGCGCGCCAGTGCGCGAGCTCCGCGCGGCAGTCCGGTGTCTGCGCCCGCTCACCAAGCGCTCGCGACCACGAGGCAAAGGACGCGTTCGGAGCCGAGAGTCCGATCGGTTCACCCGCTTCCGCCTGCGCACAGGCGGAAGCAAGGTCCGAGGCGAGGATACGCCACGAGACACCGTCCACGACCAGGTGATGAATCGTCAGGAAGAGCTTCGGCGATTCCCCACCCTGCCCCACGAAGTAGGCGGCGCGCCAGAGGGGACCGTTCGCGAGGTCGAGGCTCGCTTGCAGCTGGGTCGCCACTGACTCCAGCGACGCCAGCGGGTGCACCGCCAGGTCGGGTGCGGACTCCCCGTCCGCGTAGCGTTGCACCCACGCGCCGTCTGGCCCGCGGTGGAACCTCAGGCGGAACGCGCCGTGCCGCGCCACCACTGCCGCAAGGGCACGGGCAATCCGATCGGGCGGCGGCGCGGTCCGCAGGTCGAGCACGATCGATTGATTCCAATGGTGCGCATCCGGCTGCTCCTGCGCGAAAAACCAGTGCTGGATCGGCGTCAACGGCACGTCACCTCGCTCCGTATCGTCCTGTCCTCCCCGCTCCAATCGCGTCGCCACCGCCGCCTGACCGCGAATGGTCGGGGCCGCGAAGATCTGCCGCGGGGTCAGCGCATACCCCGCCTGATGCGCGCGAGCGACGATCTGCAGGCTGAGAATCGAGTCGCCTCCGAGTTCGAAGAAGTTGTCATCCGCACGCACGTCCGGGACGTGCAGGACGTCGCGCCAAATCGAGGCCAGCAGACGCTCCAGCTCGCTCGCCACCAGAGGCCCGTCTCCTGCGGCGTCCATCGCCGCCGCCGACTCCGCCACCGGCAGTGGCGGCAGCGCGCGACGATCGACCTTGCCCGACGCATTGAGCGGCCACGCCGAGAGGACCACCACCTGCCGCGGGACAAGGTAGTCAGGGAGCCGCTCCGCGAGATACGCCTTCAGCGCGGCTGGTTCCGGAGTCGCTCCGTCCCGCTCGAGCGCATAGCCCACCAGGAACTTGCCGCCCCGGCCGTCCGCCGCCGCCACCACCAGCGCGCCAGCCACGTCGGGATGCTGCGCCAGCACGGCCTCGATCTCACCCGGCTCCACGCGGAAGCCGCGGATCTTCACCTGGTCGTCCACGCGGCCGAGGAATTCAATGCAGCCATCCGGACGCACTCGTCCAAGGTCGCCCGTGCGATAGGCCCGCGCGCCCGGAGTCGTCGCGCGCGGATCGGGGACAAATCGCTCGGCCGTAAGGTCGGGACGACCGAGATAGCCGCGCGCCACCCCGACGCCGCCGACCCAGATCTCGCCGGGCACCCCGACCGGCTGCAGCTCGCCGTCGGCATCCACGACATACGCCGTGAGGTTCGCGATCGGACGGCCGAGGGTGATCTCCTCGGCGCCGGCCGCGACCTCCTCCATCGTCGCACACACCGAGGTCTCGGTCGGACCGTATGCGTTGAAGAGCACCCGGCCCTCGGACCACGCGCGATACAGCTCCGGGCTCGCGGCCTCGCCGGCCATGAGCAGCGTGCGGAGTCCGGGGAAATCCGTCGGACGCAACACCGCGAGCAGTGCCGGTGGCAGCGTCGCGTGATCGATGCGCGCCTCCCGCAACTGCCGCGCGAATTCCTCCGGCGCCGGCACGGTGTCGCGCGGCTCCAACCAGAGCGCCGCCCCACCCGCCAGCGTCAGGAAGATTTCCGACACCGAGGCGTCGAAGCTGATCGACGCGAACTGCAGAACGCGCTGCCCGGGCCGCACGCGCGTGATCGCCGCCTGCGTCGCCGCGAGGTTCGCGAGGCCCGCCTGTTCCACCAACACACCCTTCGGCCGACCGGTCGAACCCGAGGTGTAGATGAGGTACGCGACGTCCTGAGGTGTGATCGCCGGGAGCTCCTGCGGTGTCGGCGAAGTGCCTTCGCGACCCAATTCGGCGTCGATGTACCACTGCGGCGTGGCGACGCCGGTCGGGAGGCGTGCGGCACCCGCCGCATCCACAAGGACGAGCGCGGGCCGGGCGTCGTCGAGAAGGCCCACGATCCGTTCGCGGGCGTACAGCGGATCTACTGGCAGGAAGAATGCGCCGGCGCGCAGGACGCCGACCATCGCCACGACGAGCTCCGGGCTCTTGTCGAGGCACAGCGCCACCGCCTCGCCGCGCCGGACGCCGCGCCGGCGCAGCTCCGCCGCCACACGACCCGCGCGCTCCCAAAGGTCCACGTAGCTGACCTCGCGGCCGGGTCCGACCAGCGCCGGCGCCGCCGGCGCACGTCTGACCTGCCGCTCCAAGAGATCGAGCATCGTCTGCGCCCGGTAGCCGGGCTCCGCGGATCGGCCCAACGCGAGGAGCGACGTCCGCTCAGCAGCCGCCAGCGGATCCAGATCCGCCAGTCGCGCCGCCGTCGGAAACGTCAGCCCCAGCACAAGACGCTGCCACTGTTCCAGGAGACGATCGATCGCGTCCGGCGCAAAGCGGGCCGCATCATACGCGAGGCGGAGGTTGAGCCGCTGTCCAGGCACCACCGCCGCCGTGAGCGGGAAGTTCGTCTGCTCGCGGGTCTGCAGTCCCGAGAAGCGCAGGCTCGACGGCACCTGCCGTAATGCCTCGTCGCCGGGGTAGTTCTCGAACACCAGGATCGACTCAAACAGCGACTGGCCGCGGCCGACCTCGCTCCAGCCTTGAATCGATGCGAGGGGCGTGTGCTCGAACTGGCGCGCCTCCGCCTGCGCCTGCTGCAGGGCCTTCAGCCAGGGCAAAAGTGCGGTCTCTGGCCGCACCGCCACCCGCAGCGGCAGCGTGTTGATGAAGAGTCCGATCATCTCCTCGACTCCAGCCAGTTCCGCCGGCCGGCCAGCGACCGTAACGCCAAACACCACATCGCGCCCGAGTCCGAGGCGCTGCAGCAGGAGGGCCCACGCTCCTTGGAACAAGGTGTTGAGGGTGAGTCCTTGGCTCCGCGCCCACGCGCGCAGGGTGTCGCTTTCGGGCAAACTGAGCACGCGCTCTGCCTCGCCCGGTGCTCCAGCCGCCGGGACCACGCGGGACCGCGGAAGTCGAAGATCCGGCGCGCCGGTGAAACCGGCGAGCTGACGGCGCCAGAATGCCTCGGCCGCACCGAGGTCTTGTCGGCCCAGCCACTCGATGTAATCGCGGTACGGGCGCACCGACGGCGGCCGCGTTGCCGCGCCGCAGCGTCCCTCATAATCCGCCAGCACGTCGCGGAAGACGAGCGGAAGACACCAGCCGTCGAGCAGGATGTGATGATGGCTCCACAGCCAGCGCCACCGGTCCGGCGCGGTACGGATCAACGCGAACCGCATCAGGGGTGCCTCGCCGAAATCAAAGCCCGTCACGCGATCCTCCGCGAGCAGGGCAGCCCATGACGCCGACGGATCCGCCGGCGCGCCGCCTCCGGTCCAGTCCAGCTCGCGCCAAGGCATCCGCGTCTTCGCCACCGTCTCCTGCCGTGGCTCGGGGACGTCGCGCCAATGGAAGCGTGACCGCAGCCCCGGATGCCGTTCGAGCAAGCCGTCCCACGCCGCCCGGAATTCCGCGGGACGCAGCGCGCCAGCTACCTCACCCCAGACTTGCTCCACGTACACCCCCGAGTCCGGCGCATACACGCTCTGGAAGAGCATGCCGGCCTGCATCGGACTGAGCGGATAGGCGTCGCCCGCCGATGCATCTTCGGTCGGCGAGGTCTTCGAACCATCGGCCCCACCCGCTGGCGCCGCGAGCGGTCGCGCCTGGGACGCGAGTTGACCGAGTGTCTCCGCAGCAAAGAGGTCCTTCGCCGCAATCTTCCAGCCCGCCTTCGCGGCAAGCGAGACGACCTGGATGGTGAGAATCGAATCACCGCCCAACGCGAAGAAGTTGTCCCCCACGCCGACCGTCGGCACGCCTAGGACGCGGGACCAAACGTCCGCCAGCGCCCGCTCCGCCGGCGTCTCCGGGGCCTGATACTCCGCCGCCGCCGCCGCATTTGCATCCGGAACCGGCAGCGCGCGGCGGTCCAGCTTGCCGTTGTCCGTCAACGGCAGCCGCTCCAGCATCACAAACGCCGCCGGCACCATGTAATCCGCCAACCGGGTGCGGCAGGCCTCCCGAGCTTCGCCCGCACTCACCGAAACGCCCGGGTCGGGCACAAGGTACGCCACGAGGCGGCGCTCGCCCGGTCGATCCTCGCGCGCGACGACGACGGCATCCCGGACGCCGGGAACCGCCGCGAGCACGCGCTCGATCTCGCCAAGTTCAATGCGGAAACCACGGATCTTCACCTGCTGGTCGATGCGACCGAGGTACTCAAGGTCGCCATCCGCCAGCCAGCGCGCCAGATCGCCGGAACGATAAAGCCGTCCCGACCCAAAGGGATTCCGCACGAAGCGCTCAGCCGTCAGTTCCGCCCGATTCAGGTACCCCCGCGCCAATCCGGCTCCGCCCACGAGCAACTCGCCGGGTACACCGATCGGGACCGGCTCGAGACGCTCGTCGACGACGTAAAGGGTGAGATCTGGTATCCGTTCTCCGATGACGCTTCCACGACCGCTGAGCGCATCGGCGCGCCGGATCCAACGGTAGGTCACGTGCACAGTGGTTTCCGTGATGCCGTACATGTTGACCATCTGCGGACGCTCGTCGCCGTGGCGATCGAACCAAGCCAGCAGCGAGCGCGGCTCCAAAGCCTCGCCGCCGAAGATCACCGTCCGCAACGCAAGGCTGCCGGCGGGGCGCGACTCATCGACCGCTTGCAACTGGCGAAACGCCGACGGGGTCTGGTTCAGGACCGTCACCCGCTCCGCCTGCAGGAGATCATGGAACGCCTCTGGCGAACGGCTGACCTCGTGGCGCACCACGACGAGCCGACCGCCGTAGAGCAACGCACCCCAGATTTCCCAGACCGAGAAATCAAAGGCATAGGAGTGAAACAGCGTCCAGACGTCGTCCGCTCCGAAACCATACCACGCCTCGGTGGCGCGCATCAGGCGGACCACGTTGGCGTGGGTGACCACGCAACCCTTGGGACGCCCCGTCGAGCCCGAGGTGTAGATGACGTAGGCCGGATCTTCCGGTCCAGCCTCCTCCGGCGACGTCGCGGAGTGCGCCGAGCTCTCCGGTGCCACCAGCGCCGCCAGCTCAAGCCGGCACGGGTGCGGCAACGCGAGATCGGTGCCGTGGACGATGACGGCCGCGACCTGCGCGTCAGCGAGCATGTACTGCAGGCGATCAATCGGGTAAGCGGGATCAAGAGGCAGATACGCCGCACCCGCCCGCAGGATGCCGAGAATGCCGATCACCAACTCCGCCGAGCGGACACTGCAAAGTCCCACCAGCGCCCCGCGCGTCACGCCCGCCACGCGCAAGCGGCGGCCAACGCGGTCCGCCTGCGCCTCGGCCTCGGCGTACGTCACCGAGGTCCGACCGTCCGTCAGCGCGACGTGGTTGGGCGTCCGCACTGCCTGCCGCGCAAACCAACTCCACAGCGTGTCCGGCGACGTGAAGTCACGCACCGCCCCACCCCCAAGCGCAAGCACCGCGGACCGCGCCGAAGCATCGAGCAGCGGCAAGGCCGCGACCGGCTGTTCGGGCCGCGTCAGAGCCGCTCCGAGCAGCACCTCGTAAGCGTCGGCGAGCCGCGCGATCGTCTCAGGTTCGAAGAGATCCGTGCAGTACTCCCACCGCGCCGTCCAGCCGCCGGCGGACTCCTCCAACGCCAGAGTGAGGTCGACCTTCGCCGTTCCCGTATCGACCTCGATCACCTCCGCCTGCAGACCCGGGAGGTCGAGCGCACGGCGGGGCGCGTTCTGTACGGTGAAGTAGACCTGGAAGAGCGGCGTGCGGCTGCGGTCCCGGGTGGGCTGCACTGCGTCGACCACCTGATCGAAGGGAGTCTGCTCGCGACCAAAGGCCTCGACGCACTCCGCCTTCATCCGACCCACCAGCGCGGCAAAGGTCAGCGGACCCTCGAGACCCGCGCGGAGCACCAGCGTGTTGACCAAGAAACCGATCAACGTCTCCGCCTCGGACCGGAGGCGTCCCGCCACCGGCGTTCCGATGAGCAGTTCGGACTGACGCGACCAACGCGACAGCAGCAGCGCATACGCGCTGAGGAGCACCATGAAGGGCGTCGCTCCCGTCTCACGGCAGATCGCGCCGAGCGGAGCCAGCACGGATCCGGGTAGGGTCCGCAGCATCAGGGCGCCGCGGTAACTCTGCTCCGGCGGGCGGGCCCGGTCGGTCGGCAACTCCAGCGCGGTCGGCGCACTGCGGAGATGCTCCGCCCACGCCGCCAACGCTGCGGCCGCCGCAGGGGTGGAGAGCTCCTCGCGCTGCCAGTCCGTGTAGTCTGGAAGTTGGATCGGCAGTTCCGGTAGTACGCCTTCCAACGACCGGCCTTCGTGACGCGCGCGATAGAGCGCGGTCAACTCGTCGACGAGCACCCCGAGCGACCATCCATCCGCGATGATGTGGTGCAGCGTGACGAGGAGCACATGATCGTCGCCACCATCGCCGCAGCCGACCAACTCCGCGCGCCAGAGCGGTCCGCGAGCAAGATCGAAGGGGACGCACGCCGCGTCCGTCAGCCGCGCGGACAAGGTGGATTCCGTCACCGCGCCGAGCGAAGCAAGCTTCACGCGCGGCTCGTCATGCACCACCTGCACGGGTTCGCCCGCCTCGACAGCGAAGGTCGTGCGCAAGGAGTCGTGCCGCGCCTCGATCAGGCGGAGCACGTCGGCGAGCGCCCCGACGTCGAGACGACCGCGCAATCGCACCGCGACCGGAATGTGGTAGACGGCATTGCCGGGCTCGAGGCGGTCCAGGAACCACAGCCGGCGCTGCGCGTGCGAGATGGGGGCGACGTAGGCGCTCATCCGCGACGTCCTCCGTTCGTGGGCGCCAAGACGGCGATCTCACCATCCGCGCTGATGGCCACCGCGCGACGCTCGCGGTTCGCCCGCCGCAGGGTTCCCGCCGCGATCGGCGCGGCACCGCGCGCCCGCTCCGCCCGCAGCGCCGCCGCGAGCGCCTCGGCTGTGGGATGCTGGAAGAGCACGCGCAGCGGCAGCGTGACTCCGGCGCGCTCACGCAGGCGCGTCATCACCCGCGTGGCGACGAGCGAATGGCCGCCCACCTCAAAGAAATCATCCGTCATACCGAGGTCGTCGCGGCCAAGCACCTCGCGCCAGATCGCGAGCACCGTCTCCTCGTCGCCATCGCGCGGAGCGACGCGCTCCGCCACCCGGTCCACCTGCGGAGCGGGCAGAGCGCGGCGATCCACCTTGCCGGCCGGCGACAGGGGCAGCGCAGCGAGGAAAACCCATGCCGTCGGCACCATGTAGTCGGGCAGGCGCTCCCCCAACCACGTC
Source organism: uncultured Opitutaceae bacterium (assembly GCA_964512415.1). Lineage (GTDB taxonomy): Bacteria > Verrucomicrobiota > Verrucomicrobiia > Opitutales > Opitutaceae > UBA6669. Next base: position 1,617 of record CAZEJZ010000056.1, on the reverse strand, counting down.
CGCAGCACCGCTGCAGTCGGGGTTGCGCCGCGCGCGACGACATACGCGACGATGCGCGCACCCGCCGGCGCGTCCTGCCGCAACGCGCACACCGCATCGGCCACGTCCGCATGATCGCGCAGCGCCGCGTCGATCTCACCGAGCTCGATGCGCAGGCCACGCAACTTGATCTGGAAGTCGAGGCGCCCGAGGTACTCGATCTCGCCGTCAGCCCGCCAGCGACCAAGGTCACCCGTGCGATAGAGGCGAGCTCCGGGCGTGCGCGGCGCCGGATCCGGCACCCAACGCTCCGCGGTGAGGGCGGGCTGACCGTGATAGCCGCGTCCCAGGCCGACACCACCGAGATACACCTCGCCGGGGACGCCGACCGGCACGGGACGCAGGTGGGCGTCGAGCACGTGCAGCTCGACGTTGGCGATGGGCCCGCCAATCGGAACGGGCCCGCTCTCGCCCCGACGGCACGCATGCCAGCTGACGTCCACCGCCGCTTCGGTGGGGCCGTAAAGATTGTGTACCGCTGCGCCGGGGAGCTTGTCGTGCGCCGTCACCACCAGATCCCGCGGTAACTCCTCGCCCGAGCACACGATCTGCCGCACTGCGGTGCAGCGTTCGACTCCAGGAGTCTCCAGGAAGGCGCGCAGCATCGACGGCACGAAGTGCAGCGTGGTCACACGCTCGGCGACGATGAGCTCGATCAACTGCGCCGGGTCCTTGTGCACGCCCGGATCGGCCACGACGAGGGTCGCGCCGGTCATCAGCGGCCAGAAGAATTCCCACACCGAAACGTCGAAGCTGTACGGAGTCTTCTGCAGCACCCGGTCCGCCGTCGTAAGGGGCAGCGCTGCCTGCATCCACTGGAGTCGATTCAAGATGGCGGCGTGCGTGTTCACCGCCCCCTTCGGACGTCCGGTCGATCCGGACGTGTAGATCATGTAGGCGGCACCGAGGCCCGCGATCACCGGCACGCGCAGGGCGGAGGACGCCGGGGCGAAGAGCGACGACTCCATCCGGAGAGTCCGCTCGGGCGGAACGCCGAGACGCGCGGCGAGCGCCTCGGTCGTCACGACGAGCACCGGTGCGGCGTCGGCAAGCATGTACGTCAGCCGTTCCGCTGGATAGTCGGGATCCAGCGGGACATAGGCGCCGCCTGCACGCAGCACGGCGTGCAACGCGAGCACCAGTTCCGGAGAGCGTTCAAGGCAGACTGCCACCCGCGACTCCGGCCCAACGCCGTGGGCCTGCAGGCGCGCCGCGAGGGCGTCGGCGCGACGGTTGAACTCGCCATAGGTCAACGTGCCGGCGCTCGAGGCCAGCGCGGGTGAATCGGGCGCAACCAACCTCGGCTGCTCGTGAATCCACGGCCCGGCCGGGAAAGCGACCTCGGAGCGGCTCCACCGCGACTGGGCGGCAAGCTCGTCTTCCGCGAGCAGGGGCAAGGCGGACAGGCGCACGTCGGGGCGCGCGACCGCCGCCTCAAGCAGGATCCGGAGATGACCCAGGAGCCTTCGGAGAGTCTCCTCTTCGTAGAGCTCAGTGCGGTACTCCGCCACCCAGAGCAACTCGCCCTCCACTTCCTCGGCGATCAGGGTGACGTCGAACTTCGCCGTGCGGTTCGCG
>CAZEJZ010000055.1:0-11236 GCA_964512415.1 uncultured Opitutaceae bacterium | reverse complement strand
TGGCCGCCCTTGCCTGCTACGTCACGCTACATTTCACGCAGCATAGGGTGACACCGGACGAGGTGACCTCGCACGAGTGGCTGCATCAGGAACTGAAACTGACGGACGAGCAACTCAAGGCCCTTGAGCCGATTGAGCATACGTTCGGCGCCCGCCAGCGGCAGCTGGCGGACTCGCTACGGGACGCCACGCGCCAGCTCGCCCGGGTTATGGCCGAGGAAAAAGCCTACACCCCTCGGGTGAGTGCAGCGGTGGAGCATGTGCATCATTGCATGGGGGATCTACAGAAGACCTCCATCGAACATGTTTTCGCCATGCGTGCGGTTTTGTCACCGGCGCAGGGTGACCGGCTGCTCGAACTCGCGCAGCAAGCCCTGGAACAATCGCCCTGAGCCTGTGGATCCCGACCTGCCGCTCATCGAGGCACTCCAGGCGGGCAATGAGTCGGCGCTGAACGAACTCATTAACCGCCATCGCGAGCCGCTGTTTTATTTCGTCTATCGTTACCTGCGAGATGAGACGAGCGCCCGTGATGTGGTGCAGGAGACCTTCGTGCGGGTGTTTTTCAAGGCTGGCACATTCAAGCCACGCTCGTCGGTCAAGACTTGGATCTACACCATTGCCCTCAATCTCACGAGGGACGAAGGCCGGCGGCTCGGTCGCCGCGTGCGGGAAGTGTCGATGAACGCGCCCGGTCCCGACGAACAGCCGCCCTTGGAGGTGGCGGATACCGCACCGACTCCGGAAGTCCAGACAGGCCAGCGCGAGCGCTTCGCGCTCCTTCAGGGGGCCATCGACAAGCTACCCCACAAGCTCAAGTCAGCGCTGATCCTCTTTTGCTTGGAGGAAAAATCCCAGAACGAGGCGGCGGAGATCCTGGGAACCACCCCGAAGACCGTGGAGACGCGCGTTGCCTATGCGCGCCAAAGGCTTCGCAAATTGCTGGGCGACAAAATCCCGAGCAGGCCCACAACCGAACAGAGCGCCTAACCCAATCCAGCCATGACCAATGCGAACGCAAAGCTCGTCATGATCGCCGGACTGACGGTCCTGTTTGCTGGTTGTGCGATACCGTTTCGTGCCCCGTCTGACGTGGCTGCCATACAGCTTGAGCGCGTCGACTCCCCGACCGTCATCGTTGAGAAAATCTGGCTTGAGCGGAAGAGCGGTCAGCTTGTCGTGAAGGGCTATGTGCTCAAGCGCCTCAATGCAGGAGATACAGATGATACCCACCTCGATGTAACTCTTTACGATGCCCAGGGCCAAGAGTTGAGATCCACCGTCGATCATTTCGAGCCTAGACACTTGATGAGGAGATTTAGACGCCCACCCTATGGCAGCTATCGCGTCCCGCTTGACCCGTTGCCGGTCGGGACGCTGCGCATCCAGGTCCGTGCGCACGAAGGGACGCATGTGGGCCAAGCTATTGCGTTAGTTCCCAAGGCGAAATCATAAACAATGCAATGCGCGTTACCCGATGAAACTCTTCAGCGCGCTATCACAACCACCATGAAAACGCTGAAACCCATAGAAAAGCTACGCGGCCCCGGTATTTGTGAGTGATCAAGTCCGGTGCCTCAGCGATTGGGTAATCGCGATCTTTTCCGACATCGCTTGGTTCAGGGCTATCCTCTCCTTTCCCGAGAGTAGTAGCTTTTCAGCGGCAGCGGTATCGCCCGACTCCACAAACGCCTTCACCTCGTGCTTCGTGCGGATGAGATCGGCCGGCCCCATTTCCTTCACCCGGAGTCGCTCGGTGATTAGCCGGACGGCGTCGTCTTCCTTGCGGAGGGCGAACAGGGTTTGGACGGTGATTTCAGGGCTCTTTTGGGGGTTCATCGAACGAAGGTGTAGTATAGGCGATTAAGACGGCCGGAGGGAGACTTTTTTGAAGCCATTCGTGCAGTGGCGCACAACGGCGGTGTGATCGGGCAGGCTCCGAAACTCGTGCGGCTTGATCCGATACTCCTCCACCCGCTGATACGTGTGGGCCGTATGGTCCAAATGCACGGTCCGGGTGGCACGCTCAACCCAGTGTTTACCCAGCGCGTTCGCACACCGGAGCGCGTCGGCCTCGGACGCGGCCCGATACATCACGAGGTTCTTAAGATTGAGGGCCAGAACCTCGGCTTGTTCCTTGGTTTGAGGCGGAATCAATGACTCGAAGGCCTGCGCGGACACGACCAACATGAGCATGCAATCGCGGAGCCGGTCTATGACGTTGAAGTCGCTGGTGCCGTCGTGGCTGGCGGTGATGGCGTTCTGGAACTCGTCGCCGACGTAGACGAGCTGGTTCAGCGCATACTTCTGCCATGGGGGCAGCGCGTAGCGCCGAAGGGCGTGCCGATAGAGCAGAAGCTTGATGACGGTGAAGACATACTGCCGCTCCGTGGTGTAGTCCTGGGGCACGTCGATGCAGAAGATTTTGCCCTTATCGACGTCGGCCATGGTGCAGGTGTCGGGCTCATTGGAGCTGAAAATTTCAGCGATTTCGGCCGTGCCGAGGTATTCGAGGTAGTTCTGGGAGGTGCCGATCTCGCCGGCCCGCTGCTCTTTCGCCTCATGCTTCAGGTAGGTCTGCTCCAAGGTCTCGGCGAGACGAATACGGCGCTCGGTCGGCTCCAATTCCGTGAGTTTCTCTAACGCGGCTTTCAACTCCCGTTCCGAGGTCAGCAGGTCGTAAGCGTTGGTCGCGGTTACGGGCCGGCCGATGTCGGCCAGCAACTCGAACGCCCGGCCGATATGGGCGGCGCCCTTCACTTTGAAGAAGCCTTTTTCATCTTTCGGATTCAAGGCGGCGGCCGTATCGACCAAAATCCGCGCCCGGGTCGTGAACGGCAACCGGGCGTCGCCCGTGACGTTCAGACGGTGGATCGCCTTGCCTGGCTCCCCGACCAAGCGCGGACGAAGGCGGATGATGTCGTGCTCGCGGCCATACTTCTTCGCGACCCATTCGAGGTAAAACCACTCGTCTCCCTTGTTCGCCATGACCACGCCGCCGAGCGTGGGATTGCGTCGCATCAGGTCGGCGAGCAGGCCGTTCATGCCGGAGGTTTTGCCCGAACCGGTGTCACCGGAGAAGAAGAAGTGCCGGTTGGCCTTGTCCTGTGTCCACTTGAATCCGGCGAACGCCAGCACGATTTGCCACCGGTCCGCCACCACCTTGCCAGCGGGGTCGCGCACGTAGCGGCGATGGTCGGCGTAGTAGAATAATCCGCCCGCCAGCGCACACAGGACGGCCCCGACAACGTATCCCCAAGGTGAGGGCAACCGGATCGCCCCGAACAGACCGGAGGTGGAGATCGCGAGGGCAAAAGGGAGCGCCAGCGGGAGGCGCAGCCCCGGCTCGTTGTGGCGAAGATTCCGCTGAATCAGCCATCCCGCGATGCCCAGAAACAGGGCGGAAACTGCGAACGCAGCTACCGTGATGGCCTGCGGATCGTGCAGCCATTGGCGCATCAAAACGTGAGGTGCCGGGAGCGTTTTCATCACCGATCGTGCGGAAAACGAAGCGCGCTTTCGCCGAATCCGCGAGGCGGCGACCCTACCGAAAAAAGGGTAGTTCGGCCGGTCTCGCGCGCGTTTGGCCGATCCTTGGAGGCTCGACGGCCCGATCCCAACGAACTCGTTAGGGTATTGCGTCTGTGGCCAAACAAGCGCGGGGGATTTTCGCCGACCTTCCCGGCTCATCGTAGCCGCTGATGTCCGCCGACGAAGCGGAGGACTACCGTGCGACCGGTAGGCCCGCTACCCCGGAATCGGGAGGGGCGCTCCGTTGAGGTGGACGACGTGTTCGGGCGTGATGATGGCATGATCACCGTCGGAGTCATTCGCAACGGAGCCACTTACCTTTCGCATCACCTGCGGAAGAACGATTACTGGTCGGAAGGCGAAAAGGAGGTCCGCGGCGAGTGGATCGGCGAAGGAGCCCGGGCGCTCGGGCTGACGGGTCCGGTCACCGACAAACCATTCGAGGCCTTGCGGCAGAATCGGCACCCGGGGACCGGCGAAGCGCTCACGGCCCGGGATCAGGCCAACCGGGTCGCGTTCTTCGATGTGCAACTCTCCGCACCGAAAGACGTGAGTGTGCTGGCGATGGTCGGCGGCGATGAGCGGGTCCGCGAAGCGTTCGTGGAATCCGTGAAAACGGCGCTCGCCGAAATGGAACGCTTCGCGGCGGTGCGTGAGCGGCGCGGCGAAGCGGCCGGAACGGAGACCTTCCGCCTCACGGGGAATTTCGTTGGGGCGCTGTTCTTCCATGACGCGAGTCGCGACCTCGATCCGCAGCTGCACGGGCATGCGGTGCTCGCGAATGCGACGTGGGACGCCGCGCGAAACGAATGGCTCGCGCTACAACCGGTCGAGATGCTGCGCGCCTCGGCGTATCTGCGGCAGGTCATGTATCGCGAGTTGGCCTCGCGGTTACGGTCGCTGGGCTACGAACCGTATGAAATGAATTCGAAGGGTTTCGCCGTGCGTGGGGTCGAGCACCTGCGCGAGCGCTTCTCGAAGCGCACCCGGCAGGTGCAGCGCCTGGCGGAGGAGTTTACGGCGAACAAGGGGCGCAAGCCGACGAAGCGGGAGGTCGAAATTCTCGTTCGCGAATCGCGCGAGGACAAACTCACCGAAATCTCCACCCCGGCCTTGCGGGCGAAGCAACGCGCGGAGTTGAACGCCGATGAAGCACGCGCGCTCGACGGTCTTGTCCACGCCGCACGCCAACAAGCACCGCGGATGCAATGGTCGCACGGCAACGCGCGGTCAGTGCTCGAAGCGGCGCTGCGCCATGTTTACGAGCGCAGCAGTGTCGTCCGCGAGGGTGAGGTGCTGAACGCCGCGCTCGAACTGCACCCGGATTTCTACCGCTGGCGCGAACTGCGCGAGGCGCTCGAAGTCCACCCGGATGCGATTCGTAAGGACGGCGAGATGAGCCTGCGGCCAATCCGGCGCGAAGAGGACGCGGCGGTGCAGCGCGTGCGCGTCGGTCGCAACCAACGCTTCCCATTGGGCGATCCGACGCAGCTACCGCCAGAACTGACCGCCGGCCAGCGTTCGGCCGCGACCGCGCTGCTCGAAAGCCGGGACTTTCTGAGCGTCCTGATCGGCGACGCCGGCACAGGCAAGACGACTGTGTTGACCGCCATCGAACGCGCGCACCTCGGGGCCGGCGGCCCTCGGTTCCTCCCGCTCGCCCCGACCACCCGGGCGCGGGATGCCCTGCTGGCCAGTGGCCTGGAACAGGCGGACACGGTGCAACGCTTCCTCGTCAGCGAAACGATGCAGGCGCAGGCGGCCGGCCGGGTCGTATTGATCGACGAAGCCGGGCTCCTTTCGACGCAGCAACTGGATCAGGTCACGCGGATCGCGACCGAGGTCCGTGCGCGGCTGCTGCTCGTGGGTGACACGAAGCAGCATTACAGCGTGCAGCGGGGTGACGCGCTCCGAAACATCATCCGGCATTCCGGCACGCCGGTTGTGCGGCTCGCCGAAGTCCTGCGCCAGCGCAACGAGGCGGACCGGCGCTTCAGCCGCCTCCTCGCCACCGGTGCCGTCGCCGAGGCCTTCGGCTTTGCCGACCGGCGCGGCTTGATCCGTGAGTCGGCGGACGACAACGCCATGTTTGCCCAGGCGGCAGAGCACTACGTGAGCAATCGGGTGCGGGGCATCGAAACGCTCGTGGTGATTCCGTTCTGGGAGGAAATCGAGCGCTTCAATGCGCAGGTGCGGCCCGCGCTCCGTCAGGCGGGCCTGCTGGGCGAAGCGGAGGTCACGCGCGAGGCCGTGAAACCACTCACGTGGACGGAGGAGCAGAAGATCCATTGGGACCAATACCGCCCCGGCGACCGGCTGCTGTTCGCGCGGGATACGCGCTTCTTCAAGCGAGGCGTCGCGGCTGAGGTCATCGCTGTTCTGCCCGATGGTCTGCGGGTGCGCGGTCCCAAGGGCCGCGAGGCGAAGATCACCCGCAAGCAGCGGGCGGCGTTCGAAGTGGGCCGGGCGCAATCGCTCGCCGTGTCCGTGGGCGACCGGCTCTTGATTCGCGGGCGGGAAGACGACGCGGGATTCGCGAACGGCGATTTCAAGGAGGTGTCGAAGGTCGATCCGACTGCGGATCGTATCGTGTTCACCGACGGGCGGGAACTGCCGCGCACGTTTGCTGCGTGGACCTACGGGCACGCGCTCACGTCCTACCGCTCGCAGGGCAGCACGTCGGAGGAGTCCTTGCTGGTGCTGGGTGAAGTAGCCATGCGGGCGCTGGCGCGCCGCCAATTCTATGTCGGCAACACCCGCTATCGTGGCGCCCATGCCATCTATCTTTCCAACAAGGCGGAAATCCTGAGCCGGTTGGCCCGGCCCGATCCGGGCCGGGAACTGGCCACTGAGTTCATGTCCCGGCATCGGCTCACGCTCGATGAGCGACTTGCCCCGAGAGCCACACGCGGCCTGCGGGCCGGCGCGCGGGAAGCTTGGCACAGCACCGTCAGGAAGCTGCGCGGGCTCGCAACGGCTCAGGGTGAAGGGAGGAAGGCGTGATGGAACGCGCTCCACTCAGAAAACCGAAACTGTATTTCGATGCTGGCGCTATCCCGAGCCACGTCACGTTCGACGATGGCAAGGATCAGCGCCGGAATCTGCCGTGGATGCACTATGTCGAGGCGCGATGGGACTACGCGGAGCCCGATACGATCAAGATCGAGATCGGCGATTGGTTGGTGATGGTGCGCGGCCACAACCTCGCGCCCCTGTTCCTGGCGATTGAGGAACACACCTTGGTGCGCGTGCGTGCGCAACCGGAGCTGCAAGCGGATCGTGAGCACGAAGCCGATACGTTCGCCGTCGAGATTCGGTTTGCGAAGCCGCTCGCTAGCAATGAGGGCAAGCGGCGCGGACAAATCGAGTTTGACCTGGATCGATGACAGCCGGGCGTCCTCATCCTCGGGCGGGAATGATTTCAATCTACCCGTGCCACTGAGCGCGCTCGCCTTCCCGAGCTGACCCGCAAAGCGCGCCCCCGCAGGTGTCCGTCATGTCCAACGTCACGCGAAGGGAACCGCCTGGCTTGGCTGCTTTGCGGACTCGGGCCAAAGACAGGTGCGACAAATGAACTTTGAGACGGCGAAACATTTCGAATTGGCCGTCGTCCGGCTTGGTGCCCCACGAAAGGTAGAAGAATCTCTCTTCGCGCTTCCCTTGGGCATACGGACCAAGGAAGTTCGGTTGTCCGTCGACCGCTGTGACTCGAAACGTGGGATGAAATACCGCTCGACCTTGGCTCGCAGGGACCACGTCCGCCACGTCACGGCCTTTTTGAATGCCGAGAAATATTGGCCCGTGAGGAAGGCATTGGCTCGGCAGGCGCTCGCACAAAACCTCAATCGTTAGTTCGCGTTCAGGCATGGTCGGATACGGTGGTTCGATTTCAGCGTTTCGGTGCTTTTTCCGCACGAGTCATCATTGCCCAGAGTGCGGGACAGGTCGCGTCTGTGGTGCGCGCACGGCACGCCTCAACAAGTTCATCCAAATTGCGACGGAGACGCTTCATTTCCTTCATTCGCCGGTCGATCTCATCCCGTTTGGATTCGAGCAATTGTTTCACCTCGACGCACGACTCGCCGGGAAGAATTTGCAGATCAATCAACTCCTTGATCTCGCGGAGAGTGAAGCCGAGTTCTTTGACTGATAGGATGAAGCGGAGGCGCCGCAACGCGTCGTCGTCAAAGTCGCGGTAACCGGACCCCGGCCACCGATGGGTAGCGGGAAACAGCTTTACGCGTTCGTAATAGCGCACCGTCTGGACGTTCACTCCCGCTTGTTTGGCAAGTTCTCCGATGGTCATGATGGTTAGTTGACCTTATACTAGGGTATAAGGTGTAAACTGCGTCTATGAAACCGTCAAAGCAATCGTGGATTCTGGCAGGCGGACTCCTGTCTGCTCTGGCGGCCTCGCTGTGTTGCATCGGGCCGCTGGTCGCCGTCGCTTTGGGGCTCGGGAGTTTTGCCGCTGCCGGATGGTTCGAGGCTTCGCGCCCAATCTTTCTAGGAGTCACGGTGGGATTGCTGGTTGTCGCATGGGTTCTGGCCATCCGCGCTCGACGGATGCAGTGTGCCGCGGACGCCTCGTGTGCGACGCTACCACCCAAGCGATGGCCGCTGATGCTTCTGAGTTTTTGCACGCTGGTCGTCGTCGGTGTCGCACTATTTCCCGAGACTGCGCGCACGGTGGCTGATCGGCCCCGCACCGCTTCGACCGCCGCCGTCGGCGGAACGGTGCTCCGGGTGCGCATTCCCAGTATGGATTGTGCGGCATGTGCGATCGGGATTGAGGGCACGTTGCGGGGTGTCGCGGGGGTTCGCTCCGCTGTGGTGCGCTACGCGACCAAGGATGCGGAAATCGCCTACGACCCTTCCATCATCTCGCAAGCCGCGCTGATTGCCCGCATCGACGGCACGGGATTCAAAGCCGAGCTGGTCAAATAACCCATTCTAGCAATGTCCGATTGTTGTTCACCCGGAAAGAGCGCTTCAGCGACGGAGGCCGCCCCGCAATCAAAGACCGGGGCGCTCTGCCCGCAATGCAACCGGGCTGGCCGGCCGGTTTCCACGCTTACGCTCAAACATCAAGTCCGCACGGAGTTTCTTACGGCGGTAAATCATGGGGCGTTTTATTTTTGTGGAACGCCGGAATGCCAGGTCGTCTATTTTTCGGTCGGCGGGCTTACCTTGACGAAAAATAATGTGAGGCGTCCGGTAACGCAGAAGGATGCGGAGCACGCTCCCGTGTGCTACTGCTTCGGCTTTACGCCGGAAATGGTGCGGGCGGAAATCGCGGCCTCGGGAAAGTCCACCGTCGTTGAGCGCATCGCCACCGAAATGAAGGCCGATCTTTGCGCCTGTGAGATTCGTAATCCACAAGGTTCATGCTGCCTGGGTAACGTAAAAGCTGCGGTTAAAGCGGCGCTGGCAGCCCGCGCTTCCTGACGCAGAGAGGCCCCGCATGGAGTGGGGGCCGTCATCGCCGCGCGTGGCGGAGACTCGTCGCGTGTCTGTTCCAAAATGGGGCCTACCGAATTTTCGGTAGCGCCGGTTCCTTGCGACGCAATCCGGCTTGGTCCTTTTGGAGGCCAGCCCGGTTTCACCGCTGTTCACCGGCGGAGAAACACCGGGCGGGATTCGGCCCCCACAAGCGCCGGCATCAAAAACGGAGAGCAATATGACAACCTGGGTCCACCTGACGCCCTATGTGGCGTTCAGCCTCGGTGTGGCGATGATGATGAGGGCGCTGCACCTGTATTCGGAAAGCCGGCCGCATACGCCGGTCAGCTCGTGGCAGAAACTGGCGGCGTGGTTCGGGGCCATGCTGGCCTGGCCGACGCTCGCCCATGCGCAAGCGGTCGATCTGCGCACCGCGACGGAGGCGGGCAACGCGATCATCATGTATCTGAGCGGGACGTTCGCTGCGGTCGGCATCGTGGCGGCTGGTGTCGCCATGATGATGGGCCGGCAGTCCATCGCCAAATGGGCCTTCGCGGGCGCCATGGTGAGCGGGCTCGCCTTTGCCATCGTGCGCACGATGTGGAGCAACATGGGGATCGAAGCCTCCAACGTCGGCACCTTCTCGCCCTGATCGAAACCGGTCCCGCGTCCCATGCACTCGACGCATCTCAACGAGCACGACGCCAATCAGGGCGCGCAGTCCTCCGGCGAGTTCCTGGGAATGACCGGGAACTCCGGCTGGTATCTGTTGGGCTCCGGGGGCGCGACGATCCTGATGGTGATCTTCCTCTGGGGGATCTTTGGGGTGTCGCTGCTGTTGTGCCTGCTGGTGGGCGTTGTGCTCTGCGCGCTGTCGGTCACGTATGTGTTCACGCTGAAAAACAACAAGCCGGAGCACTACGATACCGATTTCTTCGAATCCACGTTGGTCGAGTCGGGCTTGCTCTCCTTCCAATTCGGCCCGCGCGCCCGGCGGCCGGCGAATCCCTTCGCTGCCGCTGGGTCGCCGCTGGCCCCTGAGGCGGACGCGCCCGAGCCGGCGGTGCGCTCACACCGCGCGAGTCTCGGAACGGCCCGTCATTTCGGCGCGAACGCTCGCCCGGTTGGGGAGATGACCGGCCACAAGGACGCCGAACAGAAGAAGCGTGAGCAATCCGTGGTGGCGCGCGCCGACTATGATCGGTTGCAGGAGCAACTCACGGTCACGGAGGACATGCTGGAAGAAGCGTTGGCAGAACGCGGGGAGGAGGTCGCATGAGAACCGAACCCGCAGACGGCTATTTCGGCGAAGACATGATCGTCTTCGAAGGCCTCCATCGCGGCGGGTTCATCGCGCGAGGATTTGAGGTCATTGCCCCCGACTTGGAACATGCCGATCCGGTCCATCACAACGCATTCGAGTCCGACCTGGTCGCGCTGCTGTCGGTGCTGAAACCCGGTTGGCGGATGCAGGTGCAGTGGACGAACGATTCCGACTTCCGGAAGCCGCTCCAACGCTACCGGGAAGACACGGCCACGCTTGCGACGAACGAATGGAGCAAGCGCCAGCGCAACGAGCGGTTCGTGCGTTACTGGCGCATGTTCGAGTCTGGCGCGCTCCGGCGGGAGCGTCTCCGTCTCTATTTCACGACGCCGGTCGATGCGGCGGTGCTCGGCAAGAATGCCGGCCGCCTCACGCGGGAGGCGCTGCTTGGCACCTATGCCGAGCAGTTCAACCAAATCGGGCAGTTCCTGCAGGCGCTCGTTGGCGGGAGCGGAGGACAGGTGCGGCCGATGACCGATGCCGATCACTTCCTGCACTACCTTGAGTTTCTCAACCCCTCGCTGCCGGAACAAAAAATCACCGATCCACTGGAGTTCTTCGATCCCCAGAAATCCATTCAGGAAAACTGCTGGCTCGGCGAAGGTCGCCCGCTGGAGAAGCCCGACACCGGCTTCTACCTCGATGGCTGCTACCACGGGATGCTGGTGCTCAAGTCGCTGCCGAAACGGACCCGCCCGAGCCTCGCCTACCTCCTGACGAAGCTGGGCTTCCGGGACTACGCTATCACAGTCAACGTCGAGTCGGTCGATGTGGAGGAGCTGATCGAGAAAGAGCAGAAGGAGCTGAACCGCGTCGAAGGCGACTACGAGAGCCTGAAGAAGGTGAAGCTCCTCGCGGCGATGCGGACGAAGGCCGCGAAGATCGCCCGCTATAGCAACGGCGACAGCTCGCCCTACCGCATCCAGTATATCATCCGCG
>CAZEJZ010000054.1:0-11252 GCA_964512415.1 uncultured Opitutaceae bacterium | reverse complement strand
ACGCCGACCCACTGGGCGGTGGCGAAGCGCATCTTCGACGCGAGTTGTCCGGCCTGCTTGACGCGCCAGGCGAACTCACGCGCCAGCTCGGGATTGAAGAACACCACCGCCTCCGTGCTGTTCAGGCCGTTCTTCGTCCCGCCGAAGCAGAGAACGTCCACGCCCGCCCGCCACGTCAGGTCGGCCGGCGTCACGCCCGCGCCCGCCAACGCTGCGACCGCGTTGGCGAACCGCGCGCCGTCCATGTGCACCGCCAATCCGTGCCGCCGCGCGAGCGCCGTGAGCGCCGCGATCTCGGCCGGATGGTACACCGTGCCCCACTCCGTCGACTGAGTGAGCGAGAGCACGCGCGCCTTCGGGAAGTGCAGGTCGGTGCGACGGGCGAGCACGCGCTCCACCGCGATCGGCTCAAGCTTCGCCTTCTCGCCCGGGCAGGGGAGCAGGGTCGCGCCGCCGGTGAAGAAGCCGGGCGCGCCGCACTCGTCGACCATGATGTGAGCGATCTCGTGTCCGACCACGCCGTGGTAGCTCCGGCAGAGGCTGGCGAGGGCGAGGGCGTTGGCCGCCGTGCCGTTGAAGACGAAGAAGACTTCCGCATCCGGCCGCTCGAGCACCCTGCGGATCAGGTCGCCCGCCCGCTGCGTCCACGCATCCGCCCCGTAGCTCGGCTCACGCCCGACGTTCGCCTGCTGCAGGGCCGCCCACGCCTCCGGACAGATGCCGGCCGTGTTGTCGCTCGCGAAGTGGTGATCGGACCGCGGGTGGTCGGGCATGGCGCGAGTCTCGCGAGGCCGGGCCGAACGGGAAAGCGGATTCTGCGGGACCGGTAGAGGGGCGTCGCAGGGTCGGCGCGGTGCGGGCTCCCGACCTCAGCAGGCTCGGGCCACGGGCGCGCGCGACCAGGCCAGTCCTCGCGCGATGACCCGGTTCCTACTCTCCGGGCACGGGACGGGCTCCCGGGCCCGCCGCGGCCGACGGGTGCTGGGCGGCGGGAGCGTCGAGGGCGCGGATCGGGGTGCGGACGAAGAATACCCCCGGACCTCCGGATTGCTTGGCATCGAGATCGTAGAACAGCGTGCCCAGAGTCTCGTCGTCGAGTTGCACCGTGCGCGGCCAGCCGCGGCCGGCGATGCGGCGCCCGGGGTTGTAGACGGTGACCGCGCGGTCCAGCGCCCAGGTTCGACCGTCGTCGCGCGAGACGCTGAGCTGGTACGCCCACTCGCCGTCCTGACCGATGCCATACACGATCGACGTCAGCACGATCCACCCGTTGCGGAGCACCGTCAGGTCGTAGCCCGCCACACCGAAGGTCGGTAGGGCGTGCAGCGCCTGCCAAGTGCGGCCTTGATCGACGGAGCGGAGGCCGCGGACGATGTCCACCGGGGTGGAGACGGGCAGGGCGGCGTTCGCCACCGGCGCACCGCTGAGAATCGCGCCGCCCGGCGTCCGCACGATCGGCACGAGGCCGTGGCGGCGGCCGTCGCCGAAGGTTTCGACCTTCAAGGTCTCGGGATCGAACACGATGGTGCGGTCGTACAGGGGAAGCAGCCAGCGGTTGGGCGCGAGTTCGAGCAGCGGGTGACGCAGGCAGCTGTAGTTCGTGAGATCGGTCAGGGGGATTGAGACGACCTTCGACCAAGTCTGACCGTCGTCATCGCTCGTGCAGTACTGCGGCTGGCGCCACAGTTTCTCGCCTTCGGAGTGATAGCAGGACCACTGCAGGACGATCCGTCCGGTGCTCAGGGTGGTCAGGGATCCGGGGTAGATCGAACAGCGGTCGATGCCGGGGATCGGGCGCGCCGCGCTCCAGGTCCGCCCACCGTCCTTCGAGCGACTGAGGAGCAGCTCCTTCCCGCCGCCGCCCTGCTGATTGTACACGGCCAGGACATCTCCGTTCCGCGCCACGCCGAGCGAGGGATGCACGTGGCCATCGATGACGTTGCCGACGCGGACGGGTGCGGCCGGTCCGGCATCAGCGCCGGCGGCCAGAGGATTCGTCAGCGCGAGAGCGGCGAGTGAGGTGCCAACGAAGCGCGCGAACCAGCGGTGCCGCATCGCCGCGCCGCGCGGCGGGGTGGGACCCTCGGACACGGGGTAGGAGGTCATGCGCCGAGCAGACGGGTCTGCGCGCGCGACTGTCAATCCGTGACTTCGGCCGCCGCGGAGCGCGGCAGTGCATCGCCTCGGCCCATGCATCCTGCGCCGGCGGATCAGTGCACCGCGTCGGGAACCTCGTTCAGCGTGTAGGCGGCGCGGTCGTTGGCGAGCGGCTCGCCCCGCGCGGAGGTGATGCCGACATCGAGGTCGAAGCGGTAAATGCGTCCCGGCACCAGCGGGGGCAGGATCAGGTCCACGTCCGTCCCATCCGGCTGCAGGCTCACGCTCCGCACGGGCACCGCGGTCCGGTCGATCTCGCGCGAACCGTAGGCGGAGGAATACTCGTAGCGGTAGTGCTCGATCCGATACGAAATCGCTTCGGCGGCCCGGCGGCCGGGCGGGGAGGTGAAACGGATCCGGAAGCCGTCGGGCCGGGCGTGGATCGATTGGATCTCGAACGGCACCTCGCCCGAGTACTCGATTGAATAGAGGGCGCCGCGATCGGGCTGGCGCATCCAACCGGGCTCCGTGAGGCCACCCACCCAGAGCCGGCCCGTCCGGTCGAAGGTCACGGTCACGGGCCCGAGCAGGCCGCGGTTCCAGAACGGGAAGCAGGCTCCCTGATACTGTCCCTTCACCTTCTCCAGTTGAGCCCGGATGATCGCTCCGCCTTCCATCACCTCCGCGAGGAAAAACTGACCGGCAAACGGCCCGAACTTCCCGCCGGTGGCGTCATAGGTCACGCCGTTGATCGACTTCGCCCACGCGTACGGCACCCACACGGCGGTGGGGCCGGGGGGCTTCGAGCGGACGTCCGGCTGCTTGGGATTGGGGAAGCCGTAGAACCGGTCCGGCACAAGGTGCGAGAGCCGGTTGCTCGCCATCCAGTTTCCCTGGTTGTCCGTGAAGAAGATGTCCCCGTCCGGTCCCACGGTCCAGCCCACCGGGTTGCGCATGCCGAAGGCGACTTCCTCGATGTTTCCGTCCGGGGCATCAAGGTGCAGGCGGATCGCCGCGCCCGCGCCCTTCATTCCCTGCGATCCCACCGCGTGGCCGGCGAAACTCACGATGTACCCCCCGCTTTGGTCCGGGACCATGCCGTAGCCCCAGTCGTACGATTTGGGATCGAGCAATTGCGGGAACGAGAGGAGGTGCTCGAAGCGCTCGGCGACGCCGTCCCCGTCGGTATCCCGCACGCGGCTCAGGTTCCTCCGGTGCTGCACAAGCAGGGAGTGGCCGTCATGGGTCATCGCCAGCACGTCCTGGAAGTGCGTCCCGGTGAAGTCGACCAGCGTGGCGATGGAGCCGGGTTTGGGATCGACCTGGACCCGGAAGATTTCGCCCAACTTGCCGGATGCGACGTAGACCGTGCCGGTCACGGGATCGGTCGCCATCGCAAACGGCAGCACGCGGTCCTCACCCGACGGCAGCCGCGGCAAGGGATGCTGCACCGCACGGTAGCCGGGCCGTTGCGAGGCGCCGGGAGGCACCGCGTCCCACGTGAAGCCGGCCGATGGGGCGTCCCGCACCGCGACGGCTCCGGGCGGCGGCGCCACGCGGTAGGCCCATTCGACCACGACGTCGCGGCGATTCGCGGCGGGGACCAGTGCCACGCCGTGGTCGGCGGGCTGCACCCGTCCACTCGTCCGCACGATGCGCTCGCTCCCCTCGGAGCCGCCCGGCACGTGACCCGGGGCGAGGCCGACGCTCGCCCCGGCCGGGATTCCCTCGAAAGTCAGCGTGCGGTGCAGCACGAAACCGGCGTCCGACCGGGTCAGGGCGAGGACTTCGCGGCCGGCCACCGTTTCGCCGGAGGCGAGGGTGGCGCGGGTCCGAATCTCCAAGGCGTCGCGGTGTCGCACGACGTCGGCCAGCGTGCGCGCGATCGGGCCGGAAACAGCCGAGGGGCCGGACACGGTGAGGGCGCTGGCCGCGCCGGTGAACGTCAGGATGCGCCGCCCCTCAAGGTGGAAGCCCCGGATGGCCGCCCGTTCGCGTGAGAGCGTCGCATCCGACCACAGGCTGTGCGGCGCGAGCGTCTGCTGATCGTAGAGGAGTATGCTCCCGTCGGCATGGATCAGACCGAGGGCTTCGAGCAGTTCACCCTCCGGGAGCCGCACCGGGAAGTAGACGAGGCGCGGTGCTTCGTCCGGTGCCGGCCGGGGGATGTCATCCCGTCGAGCGAGCCACTCCTTCAGCTTGGCGTTGTGGGCGGCGTTGGCGGCGGAGATCGGAGTCTCGACCACCGGAAGGCGACTGAGGACGTAGGCGACGATCAGCGCGACCTTCTCTTCGCCGAGGGCGTCCTTCCATGGCGGCATGCCCGCATCGATCGCACCGTTCATGACCGTGGTGAAGATGTCGGCCGGCCGGCCGCCGCGGTCCCAGATATTGTCGGTCAGATCGGCGCCGACGACGGCGGCGTTGCCGGCCTTGCCGCGCAGGTTCTCAAGGTGACAGGGGGCGCAGGCCGTGTTGTAGAGCGTGCGACCCACCTCGAGGTTGGCGGGATTTGCGCCTAGGCCGCGCAGCAGCGCATCGTTGATCAGCGACGGCCCGGTGCCTTGTTGCCGGACGCGCGCGACCGCTTCATCGACGCTTGCCGCGCGGCTCTCGAGGGTCGCGGGGATCAGGCAGAGCGCGAGGATGAGGGCGATCCCGGCCGGGGTGGGCATGCGGCCGATCAAACCCTTTTTCCCCAGAGGGTCGAAGCGAAACGTTGGGCGGGCGGACGCCGAGGCGGCAGCGGTGAAGCAGCGAGGGGGTCGGTGGGGTCGGGCGGATGCCGCGCTGTCACTTCGTGATGGCTGAGGGCAGGACTGCGCATGCTCCGTCCCCCCGGAGGCGGATCCGTGGCGGGAGAGGGGAGGGATCTTGGCCCGTGGAGCGCGCGCGGCTCAGGGAGTCGGCGCGGGACTCCGGACTCGGCTCTGTCCCTCAGTCTGGCCTTGCTCCACGAAACGCGCCGGGCTTCCGTTAGGCATGAGCACGGCGTCGCAAGTCTGGAATCGCCGACGTTTTCTCGGCGCGGCGGGGGGTGCGGCGGGATTGTTGATTCTCAACGATGCCCGCTCGGCCCGGTCCTATCAGGCCAACGAAAAACTCCGGGTGGCGGCCGTCGGCATCGGCGGCATGGGGGCCTGGAACCTCGCCCACTTCGCGGGCGAGAACGTCGAGTTCCTTGAACGGGCCATGCTCATCAAGCCCTCCGCGCAGCCTGTGATGACGGGCGAGGACATCGTCGCCCTGTGCGATGTGGACGAGCGGCCCACGGATCGACTCATTCCCGGGAAGCGGAACCCCGCGGGGGAGACCTTCGCCCGCTACCCGCGGGCCAAGCGGTACCGCGACTACCGCGTGATGCTTGAGGAGATGGGCGACCAGATCGACGCCGTCGTGGTCAGCACGCCTGATCACCTCCACGCCCCGATCAGTCTGGCGGCGATGCGGCGCGGCAAGCACGTGTACTGCGAGAAACCCGGCGCCCACTCGGTCGCCGAGGGACGCCTGATGGCGACGGTGGCGGCCGAGAAGGGGGTTGCCACCCAGTTGGGCACGCAGATTCACGCCTCGGAGAACTACCGCCGGGTGCTGGAGTTGATTCGCTCCGGTGCCATCGGTACGGTGGAGGAGGTTCACATCTGGCCGCGTGGCGCCGGGGTTGCGCCGAGTGACCGCCCGACTGAGACGCCACCGGTGCCGGAAGGTTTCGCTTGGGACCTGTTTCTTGGGCCGACGCGTTATCGGCCGTACCATCCCGTCTACTCGCGGGGTTGCGGAGGGAACTGGCAGCGCTGGTGGGACTTTGGCTGTGGCAATCTCGGCAACATGGCCGGCCACTTCTTCAACCTCGCGTTCTGGGCGCTGGACCTCCGCCATCCGCTCTCGGTCGAGGCGGAAGGACCGCCGCCGCATCCCGAGACGGCGCCGGAGCGGTTGCACCTCCGGTACCGGTTCCCGGCC
Source organism: uncultured Opitutaceae bacterium (assembly GCA_964512415.1). GTDB lineage: Bacteria > Verrucomicrobiota > Verrucomicrobiia > Opitutales > Opitutaceae > UBA6669. Next base: position 5,192 of record CAZEJZ010000054.1, on the reverse strand, counting down.
CGCGGCGCGCTTCCTCCCGTCACCCTGACCTGGACCCACGGCAGCCAGCCCCCGGAGATCTTTGCGCAGAACAGGTTCCCCGATTGGGCGTGGGGCGTCTTTCGCGGCTCCGAGGGAATGCTGCTGGTCAACTATGACCGCTGGATGCTCTGGCCGGAGCCGAAGTTCGCGCGGTTCGTCCCGCCGGCGCCGAGCATTCCGCCCTCGATCGGGATGGAGCTCAGCCGGAGTGCCGAATGGATGGCGGCCTACCGCTCCTTGCCGGCCGCGCGGCGGGTGGCGGAGGTCGGTCACCGTCTGGAGTGGGTCAGGGCGTGCAAGACGGGAAGCCCGACCGCCTGCCACTTCGGCTACTCGAGCGCGATCATGGAGGCGATCCACCTCGGTGCGGTGGCCTACCGGGCGGGAAGCCGCTTGGACTGGGACGCCGCCAACCTCCGCGTCACGAACGCACCCCACGCCAACGCGCTGCTCGCGCGGGCCTATCGTCCCGGCTGGGGGATGTAGGATGCCCGGGCGCGGCGCCGTGCCTCCGAGGGGCGGGTGAACGGCGACCGACGGGAGATGACGTCGAAGGACTCGTGCGGTTGCCTCAGATGGGCGCCGTGCGTGGAGGTCCGAAGCAATGCCGGGAACGTGCCCCGGTGCCGCGGGCTACGCGGAAAGGCCGCCGGGATCGTTCAGCGTTGCGCCGGGGCGGGCCACTTCCGCAACAGCAGCCACCAGATCGCGAGCGTCAGCGGCAGGATCACAGCTTGCGTCCGGCCCATCAGGCCTTGCATCTCGAAGGCAAAGTTCACCCACGCGTGGACGCAACAGGCGACCACCAGCGAGCGTGTTCGCTCGGTCATCGCACCGGCCAGCCACGAGAGAGCGATGCACATCGGGAGGTAGAGCGAAGCCTTGGCCAGCACCTGCACCGGCGACCGGTCCGCGAAGTTGTTGGTGAAGTGCCAGAGCGCCCAAATCGTGCCAATGAAGACGTAGCGCTTCCACGGTCGGAGGCTCCGCGTCGCATCCTGCAGGAACCCGCGCCACCCCAATTCCTCTCCGAGCGTCAGGAGGAACCCGAGGGTGGCGGCCTGAGCCATGACCTTCAGCATCCCCGTCGGGTCCTCGCGGGTGATGGCAAGCAGCGCCGTCGCAAACGCGAAGGGCAGAAACCAGATCGCGAGGCTCCGTCCGACCGATGAACCGAAGAGCGTGATCGTCCGCACATGCGAGGCGCGAAACACATAGGTCGCGATCAACGCCGCGATGCCGGGTCCCCACATGATGATGAAGATGAACCAGCTCCGATAGCCGTCCTTCGTGTAGTCGCGCCACCAGAAGAACGGCCACGAGATCGCACAGGCGATCAGATAAAACACGACGATCGCCGGCCAGTTCAGCGAGCTTCTCGGGGTACTGCTCATGGTCATCTCCTTTCGATGATGGACCGCCCGCGCCGGCGACGCGGCGGAATCGCGTGGAAAGGCGCGGACTTAACCGTGACGTGTTGAGACAGAGTGCTGGCTTGCCTGTCATGCGGCATGCTGGACGCACGCCGTCGCCGGCGACGTCTTCGATGGAAAGGCGCGAGCGGCCGATGCTCCCTTCGCTCCGATCACTCCCGGCGACCGGCGCGCGGGAGCCGGGAAAGGCGCCGGGGCGTTGAGCCGAAGGAGAAGCCTCGGGTCCCGGCGTGGAAGCGTGGCGCGGAGTCGCCGGGCGGGGAGGTGGATTTTTCGGCGTTGGCAGGGGCGGCGGCGCGCGCCATCGATGGGTTTCCATCCCGATGTCCGCCTTCGTTCCCAATCTCTACCTCGTCGGCTTCATGGGCACCGGCAAGACGACCATCAGCCGGGCGCTGGGCCAGCGGCTGCGCATGGGGGTCATCGACAGCGACCACGAGATCGAGCGCACCGCCGGGCAGCCCGTCACGACGATCTTCGCCGAGCAGGGTGAGGCCGCGTTCCGGCGGATGGAGCGCACGTTCATCGAGTCCGGCCACCCGGAGTCCGGCCAGATCGTGGCCTGCGGTGGCGGCCTCATCGTGCCCGAGGGCATGCTCGACCTGCTCCGCCGCAAGGGCGTCGTCATCTGCCTGCACGCGTCGCTCGAGACGATCCTGCGCCGCACGCAGGGCCAGAAGCACCGCCCACTCCTCAACGTCGAGGATCTGGAGACGCGGCTGCGCACGCTCTACGCCGCCCGCGAGCCGCTCTACCGCAGCGCCGGCACGATGATCCTCACCGACGCCCGGCCGCTGGGCGACATCGTCACCCACGTGATGCGGGCCTACCAGCGCGACGCCGCCGAGTGGCTCCGCCAGCATCGGCCGGCCGACGCGCCGCGGCGCGCCTGAGCCCATGGCAGCGCCGCTCCACGAGCAGGTGCGCGCCGGGCTGCGCGGGCTGGGGTTCGACGAGGTGCGTTTCGCCGCGCTGCCCGACGCCGACGTCGGCGCGGGTCTCGGAGCGTGGCTCGATGCCGGGCACCACGCCGACATGGCGTGGATGGAGCGCACCCGCGAGAAGCGCGCCGATCCGACGCAGGTCCTGACGGGCGCGCGCTCAATCATCCTGCTCGGCGTGAACTACTGGATGCCCGATGTCGCGCGGGCCGCGGCTGCGGGTGCTGGCTCCGGCGCGCCCGCTTCGCCGGATCTCCGCGACGGCATCCGCGCGGAGGCGGGCGCTCGGGCGACGAGGGGCGCCGCGGCGGAGACCGCGCGCGCGGCGCCGACGGATCCTTCAGGGGGCCTTGGTCGCGCCGCGGGGGACGCCGCCCCGCGTTGGGCGCGGTACGCGCTCCATGCCGACTATCACGACACGATCCGCGCCGGCCTGGTGGAGGCGGGACGTCTGCTGGAGCGCCTCGCCGGGATCGGATCGGACGACTACCGCTACTACGTCGACACGGGTCCGGTGCTGGAGCGTGGCTGGGCGGCGCGGAGCGGGCTCGGTTTCACGGGGAAGAACGCGATGCTGATTTCGCGCACGCACGGCAACTGGCTCTTCCTCGCTTCGATCCTCACGCGCCTCGCGCTGCCGGCCGATCCGCCGATCCGGCGTCGCCCGCCGCCGCCCGCCGCCGTCGAGCCCGGAGCGCACGCCGGGCTCCTCTGCGGCAAATGCACGCGCTGCCTCGACGCGTGCCCGACGCAGGCGTTTCCGTCCCCAGGGGTCGTCGACTCGCGGCGTTGCGTCTCCTACCACACGATCGAGAACAAGGGCATCATCCCGCGGCCGCTGCGCCGCGGCATCGGCGACCGCGTCTATGGCTGCGACACGTGCCTCGAGGTGTGCCCGTGGAACCGTTTTGCGCAGGAGGGGCGGCGGATGCTGCTCAGCGTGCGTCACGACTTGCGCGAACTCACGCTCGCGGAGTTGCTCGCGCTGACGCCGGAACGGTTCGCGGCGGTGTTCCGGGGCACGGCGGTGAAGCGGCTGAAGCTTTCCGGCCTGCTCCGGAATGCCTGCGTCGTCGCGGGCAATTCCGGGGACCAGGCCCACCTGCCCGCGTTGCAGTCCCTCGCGCAGCACCCGTTAGCCGTGGTGCGCGCGCACGCCGTCTGGGCGGTTTTCCAGCTCGGCGGGGGCGCCGCCCTCGCGGCCGCGCGCGTCGCCGAGACCGATCCCCTCGTCCTCGCGGAGTACGCGGCGGAGGAGAGTCGCGAGGACGCCTCCTAGCTAGCTCGCGGACGGCTTGGCCGGGAACAGCCCGGCCATCGTCTCGCTGAACGCCGGGGGCGGGCGCACCGGGCGACCGCTGCGGTCAATGAAGGCGTGGACCGTGCTGCCGGTCGCGAGCAGTTCCTCGCCGCGGTACACTTCGTACTCCAGCCGGATGCGGAGCAGCGGGCGCTCGCGCAGCGTGGTCACGATCGTGACCGTGTCGTCGTACACCGCCGGGCGCAGGTATTTCACGGCCACCTCCAGCACGGGCAGGCGGAAGCCGTCTTCTTCCAATTGTCGATACGGCAGGCCCTGCTCGCGGAGCAGCGTGGTGCGTCCGATCTCGAACCAGGGCAGGTAATTGCCGTGGTAGACGACGCCCATCATGTCGGTTTCGGCGTAGCGGACGGTGACTTGGGTGCGGGATTGAATCATCGGGAAACGGGTGCCGGAGGACGCGGGAGCAGGAGGGCGCGGGCGGACTCCGTCCAATCCGCGAGCCGGGCGCGGGCGCGGGCCGCCTCGCCCATGCGGCGCCGCAGCTCTGCGTCGCCGAGCAGGCGCGCGAACGCCGCGGTCAGGGCATCGGGATCGTCCGGTGACACGCACAGCCCGGTTTCACCGTCGCTGACGGCCTCCGCGACGCCGCCGACGCGGTGCGCGATCGCGGGCAGGCCGTGCGCGGCCGCCTCCAGATAGACGAGGCCGAAGCCTTCGACGCTGCGCCCGTGCTCCACGCTGGTGAGTGCGAACAGGTCAGCCTGCGCGTAGAGACGCTGCAGTTCCTCGTCCGCGACCTCGCCAAGGAAGCGCACGGGCACGTCGCCGGCGGCGGCCCGCGCGTGCAGCGCCTCCTCGCAGCCGCCCTTGCTTTGGCCGCCCGCGATCCAGTACTCGACGCGGGCGCGGAGCGCGGGCGGGAGGCGCTGCAGCGCGGCGAGCGTGAGCTCCTGGCCCTTGCGCGGATGCAGCCGGCCGACCGTGAGCACGACCAAGCGGCGCTCCCCGGTGTCGCTGCGACGGTCGGTGCGCGCGGCGGCGGGCGGGACCGGGCGCCCCGACCGCGGGGCTCCGGGCGTCCGGCAGACCTTGTCCGCGCCCTCCGGGAAATGCGTCCGCAGCAGTCCTTCGGTGTAGGCGGTCAGCGTCGCCACGCGCGTCGCGCGGCGGAGCAATGAGCGCAGCCCGCGGCGGATCAACAGGGCGTCATGCCAGCGCAGGAGCTCGGAGCCGTGAAAGGCGAGCAGCAGTTCGCGCGGACGGAGGTCCGCGACGAGCCCCGCGACCATCCACGCGAGCATGGGCCCGGGCTCGGCGAGCAGCACGGTGGCCTCGCGGAGTCGCGCGCGTTCGCGGATGAGTTCACGCGCGGTGCGCAGCACGCAGCGCGGTCCGTGCGTCCCGCGGATCGGGAGGCGGCGCACGACATACGGGAGCATCGGATCGCCGGCGTGGCCGTCGCGGGCAGCGGCGGCGGGCTTGGGGGAGTTGGTGTCGGTCGCGAGGCGACCGCCGTTTGGGGCTGGGTTCTCC
>CAZEJZ010000053.1:0-11281 GCA_964512415.1 uncultured Opitutaceae bacterium | reverse complement strand
GGCAGGTCGACATTCGCGATCGCGCTGCGCCAGGGCAGCAGCGTGGAATCCTGGAAGACGAAGCCGATGCGACGAAGGGCCCGCGCGCGGCTCGGAGGCGCACGGAAGACCCGGACGCGCCCGGGGGGGAGGGGGCGCCCGGGGATTGGGGGGGGGGTGTTGCGGCCGGCAGAGGTGGTGCGCCGAGAATTCGGTCTTGAGGAAGTGGCGCTGCGGGCGGATCCGGGGGTGCTCCGGTTTGAAGCCTTGCAGCACCTGGGATCGGCGGCGGCGGATGTTTCGTGGTGTGTGCGGGCGCACGCTCCGTCCGGCGGGCGCGTACGCGTCGAGTTGCGCAGCGTGGCGGTGCGCCAGGCCGAGCGGCTCTGTGAGCGACTCGAGAGCACGGGCGCAACGCCGGAGCGACTCCTTGATCCGGCGGACGTATTGGAGGCGGCGTGGCAGGACGCTCTCGGATCGACGGCGCCGGGGGAGCCGTGCGTGATCCTTTTCGTCGGTGGGCGGGAGAGCCTGCTGCTGTGGCGGGATGCCGCCGCGCGTCGCGTGCGAAGTCTGGCCTTGGGATGGCGGACCCTCGTCGAGGAAGTTTCGGGCCGGTTGGACACCGGGGGCATCGCGGGCGCACCTGACACGGACGCACGAGAGCCGGAAGGGGCGGAGTGCGTTCGGAGAACGCGGGATGCCGAGGTGGCGGCGACATTGGCGGCGCGTGCGCACTTCGAGGTGTCGCGGCTGCTTTCCACAACGGCGGGCGCGGCGCCGGATCGGCCGCTCCGACCGGCGCGAGTGTGGGTGTGTGGGGAAGCGCCGATCGCGCCGGAGTGCGTGGCGGCGCTGGAGTCGCGGCTCGGGCTGCCGGTTGAGACTTGGGAGGACTGGGGTGGCGATGTGGAATGGCTGACCGAGCCGCCTGCGGAACGACGATTGGCGTGGGATCTTCAGGTGCGGGGGGTGCTGCGACTCTGGCAGCGGCGAGGCGAAGACGATGCGACGTCGGCGTGTTTCTTGCCGCCGGTCCGGAGCGACCGGCTGGCGCGGCGGTTTACTCACATCACGATGCTGGGGGCTGCGGCGCTCGTGAGCCTCGCGATGCTGCCGCCAGCCTGGCATTATCAGCGCTTGGCGAAAGAGACGGCGGATCGCGTGCGGCGGTTGGACGAGGAAGTGCAGCGCCTGCAGCGCGTCGATGCGGAAAACCGAGCGGCGCTTGTCCGGCTCAACGCGGAGCGCTCGCGCGTGGAGGCGCTGCATGCGCTGGCGTCGGCCCGGCTGCGCTGGCCGCGCTTCCTCGGAGGACTTGAGCAGTGCCTGGAAGAGGTCGAGGACGCGTGGCTTGATGGATTGCAGCCCGCCGGGAACGCGTCGAGTCGGACGCCGGGTGCGCTCCATGTGCGCGTCACCGGCTGCCTCCTCGCGTCCGAGGCGGGTGAAGACTCGGGTGCGCTGAACGAGTTGGCGTCCGAGCCGAGGGTGCAAGCGTTGCTCGCACAGGTGGCCCGCCTGCCCTCGATTGAGCGCATCGAGCGCGAGCGCTTTGCCCGCACGGAGCCCGGAATGCTCCGCTTTGACCTGGAGCTGGCCCTTTCCGAGGAGGCCCTGCGGTGACGCTGGGGCGTCGAGTGGCGGAGGGAGCCCGTGACGGGCGCGTGGTTGCGCTCGGCGGAGTCCTGATCGTGGCGTTGGGTCTGATCGTGGTCCTTGTTTGCAACCGGCTCGCGGTGCGGGAACTCGCGGGCCGTGGGGCGGACTTGGAGCGTCGGCGTGCGACTCTCCTGGCGGGAGATCCGGTTCCGACCGGCGAGACAACGCGGCGGCTGAACCTCCTGTTGGAGGAGGCGAGGAACTCGGCGGATGCCCTGGAGACGCGGCTGTTTGGCCGGGGGCGGATGGAGGGTTCCGATCCGCGCGACGACTCCGCCAGGGAGCGCGCGGATGCGTTCTTCGACCTCGCGTGGTACACCGAGGAAATGAGGGCCACGGCGGCGGCGGCGAACGTGGAGCTGCTGCCGCGGGAGGCCTTCGGCTTCGCCGCGCATGCCGAGGGCGCGCCGCGGAGCGAGGATGTCCCGCGCGTGCACCGGCAGCGGGAGCGGATTGAACGGCTGTTGCGACTGCTTTTCGCCGCTGGGCCGGCCCGGCTCGACTCCGTTCGGCGGGAGCGCCCTCCGGAGGATCGGTCTCTCCCACGGGAACGCGCCGAGGATTCGGGCGCGGAGCGTGACTACTTCGAGCCGGAGTCGCACCTGCTGATTCGGAGGAGTGTAAAGGTGGATACGCTGGCGTTTCGGCTTTGCTTCGTGGCGACGGGAGCCGGCGTCCTGCGAACCTTGATCAACGGGCTGCTCGCCGATGAGACGGGCTGGATGGTGCGTTGGGTGGAGGTGAATCCGGTCGAGGATGCGGCGGTCGCCGCTCGCGATATGCTCGTCGCCCGACCTTTGCGCGTTTCGCTGTTGATCGAGAGTCTCGAGGGGAGCGCGCGGGCCGGGTTGACGGAGGAGACCTCGTGAGAACTCGCGGCGACCGGAGGGCTCGGCTGGCACGCGTGGTGGCGTGGGGCGTGGCGTTGCTTGCCTTGATCGGCAGCTGCGTGCACCACGCTTTGAGGGAGGAAGCAACCGCCGGTGCGTCGGCGGAGCTCGGGGCCATGCGGGATGCTGCACTCGGGATTGCGGCCGTAGGATGCGTCGCGGACGAGACGTGGAGTTGGATGCATCCATCCGGTGACCTCGGCGCGGGCGGGAGGGCGCGCGACCTGTTCTCGCCGCCGGAGGCGTGGCGTGATGCGGCCACGGGCCGCTGGCGTCGGGGGCAGGCGCCGACCGCGGTGCCGGAGGGAGCGTTTCCGGATGGATCGCAACCGTCCGGTGCGGTTGCGGCCGTGGAGGTGGTGGGCATCGTCCGCCGCAGCTTTCCGTGGCAACTGGTGGGGTATGCAGACGCGGGAGGGAAACTGGTGGGTCTGTTCGAGGAGGTGGCATCCGGCGCGCTCGTGTGGCGACGCGGCGGCATGACCTTGGGCGAAGCGTCGTTCGGCATTGAGTCGGTCGAGGTCGCGCTCGCGCCGCCGACCGGTCGCGAAGGCGAGGTGGCGGAGCGGGTCGCTCGTGCGGTGATCCGAGACGGTGCCACCGGAGAGCAGCATGAGTTGTGCACGGCGGAGCGCCTCGGGATTGGATCGCCGCGTGCAGAGCTCCGGTCCACCTCGACGGGTCGCGTGCACGTGCTCGCCGAGGGTGAGAGCATCTCGGACGGGGCGGCCACGTTCGCCGTCGCGGAGATCGACCCGGGCCGACGCCGCGTCGTGGTGCGCGCGACGCACGCGCAGACGGCAGTGACGGCGGAGCGGGTGCCGCTGCACTGGCGTGAGGAAATGGCGGAGGGTGCGAAAAGGAGCGACGGATGATCCTGCGGCGACTGGGTGGATGGGCGCTCGGCTTCGGGTGTCTGGTGCGCGTTGGTGGCGCGGCCGCCGAGCCGGCGTTGAGGCTGTCGGAGCGCAGCGGCGACCCGCTTGTTCCGGAAGCAATCGTCTCGGTCGAGACCGCTCGTGGCGCGGAGGCGAGGGTGTCGACGCGGGCGCGGATGGTGGAGGAGATTCGGGCGGCGTGGAACCGGCCGACCGCGGTCGCTGACGCTGCCCCGCATGCCGGGGCGCCGACGGAGTCACACCTGCCGCTGCTGCGACGTCTGCAGGCCGTGATCCTGCCGGAGGTCAGCTTCAACCAGGTCGAGCTCCAGCGCGTGGCCCAAAGTCTCAGCGCGCTTGCGGCGGAGTTCGAGGGCTCGGAGGCCGGCGTACCCGGGGTGAACATTGTGTTGCTCGACCCGACCCAGCGAAACCCTCGCGTCACCCTGGCACTGCGCAACCTCTCGCTGCAGCGCGTGCTCGACTTCGTGGTCGAGTCGGTCGGTTACCAATACGAAGTGCAAGGAGACGCCGTGGTGATTCGTCCGGGTGGGGAGCGTTCGCTCCTGGACACGGCCTTCTTTCCCGTGGCACGTTCCACGGTTGTCCGGATGACGGCGTTCGCGGGTGGTCCGGTGCGGGCCCCGATCGGGGAGCACCCGTCGGCCGACGCTGGAGGGGTGGTGGATCCCGGCGCGGCGGCGAGTCCGGGGGCGACGGGCGGCGGAACGGAGGGTGCGCAACTGCGCCTGTTCCTGCAATCCGCGGGGGTGGCGTTCGACTCCGTGCCCGGGGCCTCGCTGGCCTACGACGGATCAGCGATGATCGTGACGCAGACACCGCGCAACCTTGAGCGGATCCGGACAATCCTCAATCGCTACACCGACGTCCGCCAGGTCGAGATCGAGGCGAAGTTTGTCGAGGTGACGGAGGGCGTGTTGGACGAACTCGGGATTACGTGGAGCGCGCTGCGGAACGGCGGAGGGGTCGTGGCCGCTGCGGGGAGTCGGGTGCGGGCGGGGACTGAGCGGGTGACGCGCAGCCTCGCGGACACTTTTGGCGGAGGCAGTGCGGGCAATGCGATCGTGATCGACGGTGAAGCCGTGGCCTCGACCCATCCGCCGGCGTTGCCTGGGGCGGTGCCGTTGGGGGCGGACGCGGCTCCGATCGCCGACCTCACCGGCCGTGTTTCGGGAATCGATGTGAATGCCCTCGTGCGCCTGCTGGCCCAGAAAGCGGGCGGGGATTTGCTCAGCGCACCGCGGGTCACGGTGCTTTCCGGACACACGGCTACCATCACGGTGGCGCAGGAGATGCGCTACCCGCAGAGCTGTGGTGAGATCCAAAGCCAGGTCGGCGCCGGGAGGACGGCGGCGGATGGGGCGGGCGGAGGCTCGGCCGGGGTGACGATCACGGCGGGCACGCCGCAGGACTTCACGTCGCGCAACGTCGGCGTGGAGTTGAAGGTGACGCCGACGGTCGAGGAGGACGACTACTCGATCAGCCTCGACCTTGCGCCGAAGGTGACGGAGTTCGAAGGCTTCGTGGAGTTCGGCGGGCCCAGCGTGGCGGTCTCCGGCGGTCGGACGGTGACCGTGCCACCCGGGTTCTATCAGCCGATCTTTTCGGTCCGCGAAGTCTCGACCAAGGTCAGCCTCTGGGACGGTGCGACCCTCGTGATGGGGGGCCTGACGCGCGAGGAGGTGAAGAAAGTGGAGGACAAGGTACCGATTCTCGGCGATGTGCCGTTGCTTGGGCGCCTCTTTCGATCCCGCGGCGAGAGCTCGCAGAAGCGGAACCTGCTGATCTTCGTGACGGCGAATCTCGTGAGCCCCGGGGGATCGCCGAAGAAACAGGCGATCGGCGAGTTGCCGGCCGGTGCCTTGTTTCGCAGCCCGACGCTCGTGACTCCGGCTGGTCCGGTGTCACGGCAGGTCGATCCCTCCGCACCCCCTCCTCGCTGACTTGACCCGGGGGGAGAGGCGGGAGGTGATTCTGCGCTGGCGTGGCGGCGCTGGGCTGATCAGCGTCCGGCGATGGCCAAGTGGCTGCTGATCGACGGTTTCAATCTCGCTTACCGCTGTTTCTTCGCGATTCCCGAACTGACGCGGGCGGATGGGTTTCCCACGAACGCCCTGCATGGGTGGGTGAAGTCGATCTGGAAGCTGGAGGATCAGGAGAAGCCGGCGGGCACCTTTGTGTTCTTTGACCTCGGTGGGGCGCAGGACCGTCTGGCCTTGCACCCGGAGTACAAGGCGCACCGGGAGGAGATGCCGGAGGCGCTGGAGAAGCAGCTTCCTTACGTGAAGCGCCTGACCCAGGCGATGGGCTTGGTGATGGTCGAACAGAACGGCGTCGAGAGTGACGACCTGCTGGCCTCGCAGGCGGTGGCGCTGGCGCGGGCGGGGGAGGACGCGCTGGTCGTGAGTTCGGACAAGGATTTTGCGCAGATCATCGGTGAGCGCGTCACGGTCCTGCTTCCGCCGCCGACCGCGAATCCCAAGCTCGGATGGCGGCATCTCGATGCGGCGGGCGTGCAGGAAAAGTTCGGGGTGCCTCCGGGCCAGATTGCGGACTATCTGGCGCTGGTTGGGGATACCTCGGACAACATCCGTGGCATTGACGGCGTGGGCCCGAAGACGGCGGCGAAGTGGTTGCAGGCGCACGGATCCCTGGACGCGGTGATGCAGCATGCGGCCGAGCTGGAGCCCGCTCGTTTTCGCGAAGTGGTGGCGGCGTCGGGGGACCTCCTGCGGCGCAACCTGCGGCTGACGACGCTGAACTTGGCGCTGCCGATCCTCCCTCCGACGGCGGGGCGGGCCAAACTCCCGGAGCTGTACGCGATCCTGGAGGAGTTGGAGATGAGGAGTTCGCTGGCCGAGGCGCGTCGGCGCTACGAACAACCCGAGCTCTTCTAAACCAACCGTCTCCGAAGGCCGAGGCTAGCCGGCGGGGGGCGGTGCGGACGGCGCGATCCCGTCGGGATCGAACATGTAGCCAACCCCGTGAACCGTGCGGAAGCAGTCGAGCTTGATGCCGTGTTCCTGAAAGAGTTCGCGGACCTTGACGATGTACTGGTCGAGCGAGCGGCTGCGAACGTCGGCGTGGATCCCCCAGACGGAGTGAATGAGCGCCTTGCGCGGGATCACGACGCCCCGATGGTCGGACAGGTAAGCGAGGATACCGAGTTCCTTGCGCCCCAGCTTGCGGGTCGTCCCGTCCGGGAACGTGATCTCAAGGCGGGTCGGGCTGATGCGGGCGCCGACGAACTCGAACGGCTCGTCGGAGACCTTGACGTTCTTGGTGACGTTGAGGTCGGCCTTGGACTCGGCGCGGCGCAGGACGGCGCGGATGCGGGCGACGAGTTCGGCGTACCCGAAAGGTTTGGTGACGTAGTCGTCGCCCCCGAGTTCGAGGCCCTTCACCTTGCTGACCTCGCCCGAGTTGCCCGTGACGAAGATGGTGGGGATTGTGATGTCCTTGGACTTCAGTTCCTCGAGCAGGGAGAACCCCGACTGGTCGGGAAGATTCACGTCCAGAAGCATCAGGTTCGCAAAGTTCCGCGTGAGGAAGCGGACGGCGTGTTGTGCGCGGTTGCACACCTGCGTCTGCATCCCCGCCTGTTCGAGGTGGAGGCAGACGAGCTTGGCGAGCTCCTCTTCGTCCTCGACGACGAGGATCAGGGGTTTGGGTGCCGTGCGCATGACCGAAGGTGTGGGAGGATCGAAAACCGCTCTTCCGGAGGGAGATTCTGGCGAGGGCCCCGGATTTTACAATTAGTTTTTGGAGCTTCCCCATCGGGCCCGTCCGCGGAGGCGGCGTGCCGCCGTGGAGCGGTCGCCGAAATAAAACTTGCGGCGCCGAAGGGCGGGCCATGCTCTGACCGGGTGTCCGCCCCTGCGCCACTTCTGATGCTCGGGTTGCCGAAGGGCAGCCTCGAGGAATCCACCAAAACCCTCTTCGCGAAGGCGGGCTGGAAGATCACGACCAGCTCGCGTTCCTACAAGCCGGCCATTGACGACCCCGAACTCGACGGTCGGTTCGTCCGGGCCCAGGAGGTGAGTCGCTACGTGGAGCACGGTTTCTTTGATTGCGGGCTCACGGGCCACGACTGGATCCAGGAAAATGGGTCCGACGTCGTGGAGGTCTGCGACTTGGTCTACAGTCGGGCGTCCGTGCGGAAGTCCCGCTGGGTGCTGGCCGTGCCCGAGGATTCTCCGGTGCGTACGCCGCAGGATCTCGCCGGCAAGCGGGTCGCGACCGAGATGCTCAATACGGTGAAGCGGTACTTCGCGGATCTGGGGATTCCGGTGGAGGTGGAGTTTTCGTGGGGTGCGACCGAGGTCAAGGTGCCTGACCTGGTCGACGCGATCGTCGACATCACCGAGACCGGCTCCTCCCTGCGGGCCAACAAGCTCCGGGTGGTCTCCACGTTGCTGGAGACGAACACGAAGTTCATCGCCAATCGTCGGAGTTGGGAGAATCCCGCCAAGCGTCGGAAGATCGAGACCATCGCGTTGCTGCTGCGCGGGGCTTTGGAGGCCGGCTCCAAGGTGGGTCTGAAGATGAACGCGCCGCGTCAGGCGCTGGAGGCGATCACGCGAACGATTCCGGCCCTGCGCAACCCGACGGTGTCCCCGCTCAGCAACCCGGAGTGGGTCGCGCTCGAGACGATCATCGACGAGAGCGTGGTCCGGGAGATCATCCCCGAGCTCAAGGCGCTCGGGGCCGAGGGGATCGTCGAGTATCCGCTCAACAAGGTCGTGTACTGATCCCAAGCGTTTTTCCCATGGCTACGGTCAAGCTCGGACTCCTCCAGCACGCGTGCTCCGCCAGTCCGGCGGGCAACTTGAAGAAGACGCTCGCGCTCGCCGAGCAGGCGGCGAAGCAGGGCGCGAAGATCATCTGCACGCAGGAACTATTTCGCTCGCAGTACTTCTGCCAGAGCGAGGATCACGCGAATTTCGCGCTGGCGGAGTCGATTCCCGGGCCGAGCACCGCAGCGTTCCAGAAACTGGCCCGCAAGCACGCCGTTGTCATCGTCGCCTCACTCTTCGAGAAGCGCGCCTCCGGGCTGTATCACAACACGGCCGTCATCATCGATGCGGATGGCTCGCTGCTGGGCGTGTACCGGAAGATGCACATCCCGGATGATCCGCTCTTCTACGAGAAGTTCTACTTCACGCCGGGTGACACGGGGTTCCGAGCCTGGCAGACGCGCTACGGCCGCATCGGGGTGCTGATCTGCTGGGACCAGTGGTATCCGGAGGGTGCGCGCCTGACCGCGTTGCAGGGAGCGGAGATCCTGTTCTACCCGACGGCGATCGGCTGGCATCCGAGCGAGAAGGCGGAGTACGGCACCAACCAGCACGGGGCGTGGGAGACCATCCAGCGCGCCCACGCCGTGGCCAACGGCTGCTTCGTGGCCGCCGTGAATCGGGTCGGATTGGAGAAGCCGATCGGCGGCGACGGACTCGAGTTCTGGGGCCAGAGCTTCGTCGCCGGCACCAGCGGGCAGATCCTCGCAAAGGCCTCCGTGGACCGTGAGGAGACGCTCCTGGTGGACATCGATTTGGGGAAGGTGGACGTGACGCGGACGCATTGGCCGTTCCTGCGGGACCGCCGGATCGACGCCTATGGCGACCTCACGCGTCGCTTCATCGACTAGTCCCGCCTGCGTCCCATGTCCGCTCTTCGTTCCAAGAAGCGAGGGGAGTCTTCGGCGAAGACTCCCGCGAGTTTGGGTTTCCGCATGCCGGCGGAGTGGGAGAGGCAGGAGGCCGTGTGGCTCTCTTGGCCGCACAAGCGGGCCTCGTGGCCGGGACGGTTCCGTCCCATCCCGCCGAAGTTCGCCGAGATCGCCGCGGTGATCTCGCGGTACCAAGAGGTGCGGATCAACGCCGCCCCTGCGCTGATCCCCCGCGCTCGGTCCCTCGTGACTCGGGCAGGCGCCGCGATGGAGCGGGTCCGGTTCTTTCCCCATCCCACCGATGACGCATGGTGTCGCGACCATGGCCCGATCTTCGTGCGCAACGATCGCACCGGCGAGGTGGCACTGACCGACTGGAAGTACAACGCATGGGGCGACAAGTACCCCCCCTACCGCCGGGACAACTTGATCCCCCCCCGCATCGGTCGCGCGCTCGGGCTGCGGCGCTTCGAGAAGAGCATGGTCCTCGAGGGCGGATCCATCGACGTCAATGGGGAGGGCCTCCTCCTCACCACCGAGGCTTGCCTCCTCAATCAGAACCGCAACCCCACGCTCTCCCGTGCGGAGATCGAGCAGGCGCTGCGCGATTATCTCGGGGTGCACACCATCCTGTGGTTGGGCGATGGTATCCTGGGTGACGATACGGATGGCCACGTGGATGACCTCAGTCGGTTCTTCCGGGCGGACGGGATCGTCACCGCCGTCGAGTTGAACCGTCGCGATCCGAACTACCCGATCCTGCAGGAGAACCTCGAGCGCCTGCGCTCCCTGCGGACGCCCGCGGGCCGGAAGTTCCGGATCGTCGAGTTGCCAATGCCGAAGCCGTCGTTCTGCGACGGACAGCGCCTGCCCGCGAGCTACGCGAATTTCCTCATCATCAACGGCGCCGTGTTGATGCCGGCGTTCCGCCAGCCGCGCCGGGATCGCGAGGCCGCGGAGGTGCTGGCGGCCTGCTTCCCGGGACGTGAGGTCATTCCGATTGATTGCCTCGACCTCGTCTGGGGACTCGGCACGCTTCACTGCATCTCCCAGCAACAGCCTGCATGAAGCTTCGCTCCCTCCTGCCTCTCTGCGTCATCGGTGCCTGCTGCTTCGTCGCGGTCGGCTGCGAATCGGTCCGATCCGACATTCGGGAAGGGGTGCGGGAAAAAGTGTCCGGGCCTCGCTACCGGGCGAAGGCCTTCTCCGCGGACTCGCGTGCCACCTACGAGGCGGCCCGCCGCGCCGTGCTCGCGATGGGCTACCGGATCGACCGTGGCGGCGCGGCTCAGGGCAGAATTGAGGCCTTTGGCGGACTGCATTCGGGCCAGGACCTGGTGGCCAGCCGCCAAATTCGGCTCCAGATCGACATCTCGGCCTACGGCACGGAGTCCCGCCTGCGCGCGCTCTTCACCGAGGTACTGGAGGAGGATTTCTCCCGCAGGCCGGGACATGCGACCGAGAATGGCCTCAAGGACACGCCGCTCTACGAGGTGCTTTTCCGGCGGATCGAAGAGGGACTGAAGGAGTCGCGGTAGGTTCCCGGTTCCGCGCGGGCTTCGGGAGGTGAGGCTCAGCGTTGCGGAGCCTTTGCCGCTTCCGTCGCGGCGCGCTCCCGCTCAGCCACGGCGAGCAGCGTCTTCAGCACGGTGTCTGGATTGAGCGAGATACTGTCGATGCCCTGCGCGATCAGGAAGTCGACGAACTCCGGGTAGTCGCTCGGCGCCTGACCGCAAATGCCGATCTTGCGGCCGCGGGCGCGGCAGACGCGGATGACCTCCGCGATGGTCTTGAGCACGGCCGGATTCCGCTCGTCGAACAGCGGGGCGACAATCTCCGAATCGCGGTCCACCCCCAGCACGAGCTGGGTCAGGTCGTTCGACCCGATGCTGAAGCCGTCGAACAGATCGGCGAATTCGTCGGCGAGGAGGACGTTGCTTGGAATCTCGCACATCATGTAGACCTCGAGTCCGTTCTCGCCGCGGACCAGTCCGTTCGCGGCCATCTCCGCCAGGACCCGGCGCCCCTCCTCCACGGTGCGGCAGAAGGGGATCATCAACTTGACGTGGGTGAGTCCCATCTCGGACCGGACCTTGCGCATCGCGGCGCACTCCAGCGCGAATCCGCGACGGTAGCGCGGGTGGTAGTAGCGTGAGGCGCCGCGGAACCCGAGCATCGGATTT
>CAZEJZ010000052.1:0-11304 GCA_964512415.1 uncultured Opitutaceae bacterium | reverse complement strand
ATCGCCTTACGCACGCGGGAGGCGGCCACCAGATAATTGTAATTGGCGCGCAGCTGGTTGTTCCGTGCCTGCGTGAGGTCGACCTGACTCGTGAGCACGTCGAGCTGCGTGGCGGTGCCTGCGGCCTGCCGGACCGTCGCGAGGCGCAGCGCCTCGGTGGCCTGTTCGACGACCCGCCGGGACGCCTCCAGCAACTCACCCGCCTCCTGAAGCAACGACACCGCGCGGCGGACTTCGATCTCGATGCCGAGTTCGGCCTCGTTGCGGGCGAGCTCGATCTGGGCCAGCGCCGAACGCGCCTGAACCACGCGGCCGGCCGTCGCACGGCCGTCAAAAATGCTCCACTCCGACTGCACCCCCAGCAGCCAGCCGTTGCGCGCATCACTAAAACGATCGCTCGTCCCCGCCTTGCGCCACTGGTAGCTGCCGACCAAGTCGACCGAAGGACGACGCCCGGCCCGGGCGATGTCCACGCCCTGCGCCCGAGCTTCGATCAGCTTGGACAGGCGGGCGAGCTCCGGCCGCGAAGCCCGCGCGGCGGCGACGGCCTCGGCGACCTCATAACGCACCGGTTCAACCGTCAATTCGCCCACGATCTGCGCGGTGCGCACGCCGCTGCCGGCGGAGCCGGCATCGCCGCCCATCAGCTGCACCACCTCGTCGACCGACGTGCGGAACGTGTTGCGGGCCTGGATCAGGGCCGGTTGTGCGTTCGCGAGCGCGACCTCGGCGCGAAGAACCTCAAAGTTGGACGCCGCGCCCGCCTCGAAGCGGTTGCGCGCGTTCTGAAGTTGCTCCTCGAGAAGGGCCACGGACTGCTCCTGCACCTTGATGCTCTCCCGGGCGAGCAGCACGTCGTAGAAGCGCGTACGCACGGCAAGCAACACCTCGCTGATGACGGCCTGCAGTTCCAGCACCGCGGCCTCGCGGGTCAACCGCGCGCCGGCCGCCGCAGCCTGCACCGCGCCGCCGCTGTAGAGACTCTGCCGGGCCTGAATCTGGATCTGCCACGCGGAATTGTCGGCTGGGAACGACTGGGAGATCTCGGTGGCGTTCCGCTGGTAGGCCGCGCCCACGCCGACGTTTGGAACGCCGCGCGCGGAGACCTCGAGAATCACGCCGTCCTGTTGCTGGATGCGCTCGCGCGCCTGCCGGATGGCGAAACTGTTCTCCAGCGCGTACACGATGGCGGCGCGGAGATCGATGACCTCGGGAAGGGCGGAGGTCCGGTTTCCGGCGGCGGCGAGGAGGGCCGGGGCGAGGCTGGCGCCGACGAGAACGGCGGCGATCCGGAGAAGGCGGGAGTGCATGAAGATTAGGATGAGACGGAAGTGACGGAAGAGGCGAGGACCGGAGCGGAAGACCGCCGGGAGAAGTCGCGCCCGATCAGCAGATAGAAGACCGGGACGACGAAGAGCGTGAAGAGCGTGCCGACCGCCATGCCGACCACGAGAACCCAGCCGATGCTGTTGCGGGCGGCGGCGCCCGGACCCTGGACGAAGATCAGCATCAAGTGACCGAACACCGTCGCGGCGGACGTCATGAGCACCGGCCGCAGGCGGGTGGCGGCGGCACGCCGGGTGGCCTCGAACTTGGAGACGCCCTCGGCCTGGAGGCCATTCGCGAACTCCACGATGAGGATGCCGTTCTTGGCGATCAGCCCGACGAGCGTGATCAGGCCGATCTGCGAGTAGATGTTGAGCGAGGTCTTCCAGAGGAAGATCGGGATCAGCGCACCGAACACGGCCAGCGGCACCGAGCCCACAAGGATGATGATCGGGTCGCGGAAGCTGTTGAACTGCGCCGCCAGCACCAGGAAGATCAGCAGCACCGCGAGCGCGCCCGCCTTCCACAGGGCAGTGCCCTCGGTGCGCAACTGGCGCGACTGGCCACCGTAGTCGATCGAGTAGCCCGGGGGCAGGATCTCGGCCGCCTTGGCTTCAAGCTTCTTCAGCGCCGCATCGATGCTCGGCCCGACCCCGGTGATCTTCACCGAGTTAAGCTGCTGAAAACGGTTGAGGGTCCGCGGCTGGACGGTCTCGTGCAGCGTCGCGATCGTGGACAGAGGGATCAGGCGACCGTCCGGCCCGCGCACATGGTAGTTCAGCAACTGGTCCGCGTTGAGCCGCTGCGAGCGCTCGACCTGCGGGATCACGCGGTAGCTGCGCCCATCGTTCACGAACCGATTCACGTAACCGCCGCCGAGAAGCGACCCCAGATCGCGCGCCACGTCAGTGAGGCTCAGGTTCATCGCGGCCACCTTGTCCTTGTCGATCTCGATCTCCACCTGCGGCAGGTCGAACTTCAGGTCGCTGTCCGCGAAGTAGAACGTCGGCGCCGCATTCGGCGCGTTCGCCTCGGTGTTGGCGTACAGCACCAGCTGATCGGTGAACTCCAGCATCTGGCGGTGGTCTGCGGTGGAGCGCACGACGAACTCGATCGGGAACTGCCCGCCCGCCGGCAGCGGCTCCGGCGTGGTGAGGATCACGTTCATGCCCGCGATCTTCGCCGCGTCCACCTGCAGCGACTGGTCGATCTGCAATGCCGTGCGCTTGCGCTCGGACCAAGGCCGGAGGATCGCGCCGCCGAAACCGAAGTTCGCCCCGGTGATCTGGAAGGAGGTCTGGTACTCCGGGAAGGACTCAAACATCGCCTGCACCTGCCCGGCGAAAAGCGAATTCTGCTCAATCGTCGAGGTGGGCGAAGGCAACAGGATGCTGAACACCACGCCCTGATCCTCCTTCGGCGCCAGCTCGCGCTGGGCGAACATCAGAAACGGCGCACTCAGCAGCGACACCAGCAGCGCCAGCGTCACCACGACCGGCACCCAACCCTGCAGCACGCGGCTGATCAGGCGGTCGTAGAACGACCGGAGGCGGTCGAAGGAATGGTTGACGATCCCGGTCAGACCCCGCTCCTCCGCACCGCCACCCTTGAGCAACTGTGCACTCATCATCGGCGACAGCGTCAGCGCGACGAAGCCGGAGACCGCCACCGCACCCGCGAGCGTGAAGGCGAATTCCCGGAACAGCGCGCCCGTCAGCCCGCCCTGGAAACCGATCGGCGCATAGACCGCCGCGAGCGTGATCGTCATCGCGATCACTGGCCCCACCAGCTCACGCGCGCCGAGGATCGCGGCGTCAAAGGGCGACTTTCCCTCACGCACGTGCCGTTCCACGTTCTCGACCACGACGATCGCGTCGTCGACCACGATGCCGACGGCGAGCACGATCGCGAGCAGGGTCAGCAGGTTCACCGTGAACCCTAGCACCAGCATCAGGGCGAACGCCCCGATCAACGAGAGCGGCATCGCGACGAGCGGGATGAGCACCGAGCGCAACGAGCCCATGAAGAGGAAGATGACGACGGCCACGATGAGCAGCGTCTCGATCAGCGTGGTCACGATCTCCTTGAGCGCATCCTCGATGTAGCCGGTCGCATCGTAACCGATCTGCAGCTTCAGGGACGAGGGCAGCCGGGCTTCGATGCCGGGCAGCGCCGCGCGGACGCGCTTGATCACCTCCACCGTGGAGTCCGTCGGGAGCACCCAAATGCCCATGAACGTGGCCTTCTTGCCGCCGAAACGAACCTCCTCGTCGTAGCTCTCCGCCCCCAACGCGATGTCCGCGATGTCGGAGAGCCGCACGATCGCGCCGTTGCGTTCCGCCACCACGAGATTCTCGAACTCCCGCACGTTCTTGAGGTCGGTGTCGGCGACGAGCGAGACGCGCATCATCGAGCCATTCGTGCTGCCGACCGCCGCCAACGTGTTGTTCGCGGCCAGTGCCTGACGCACCTGGGCCGGGCTCAGCCCGCGGGCCGCGAGCTCATCGGGCTTCAGCCAGATGCGCATGGCGAACACGCGTCCGCCAAGCACGTCGGCGCGCTGCACGCCCTTGATCGACGACAACTGCGGCTGCACCACCCGCGTGAGGTAATCGGTGATCTGGTTCTCCTCGAGGTCGTCGGAGTAGAAGCTCAGGTACATCGAGGCGAACTGGTTGTCGCTCGATTCGACGCTGATCGTGGGCGACTCCGCCTCGGGCGGGAGCTCGTTGCGCACCTGGTCGATCTTGGAGCTGATCTGAGCCAGCGCGGCGTTCGTGTCGTAGTTCAGGCGCAGGAAGACCTCGATCGTGCTCAGGCCCGCCCGGCTGTTGGACTGGATGTAGTCGATGCCGTCGGCGCTCGCGATCACGCGCTCGAGCTGCGTCGTGATGTAGCCGCGCACGGTCTCCGCGCTGGCGCCGAAGTAGAGGGTGGTGACCTTCACCACCGCGCTGTCGCTGCGCGGGTACTGGCGGACGTTGAGCCGGTTGTAGGACACGATGCCCACCACCAGGATCACGATGTTGACCACCAGCGCGATGACCGGCTTGCGGACGAAGAGATCGGTGAAGCGAGATTTCATGAACGCGGGGCGTCCTCGAGGAAAGGGCTGGAGGGAGGGAGTACGGGATCAGGTGTTGTGCGGCTGCGGCGCGGGGTTGTTGCCCGGTTGCACGCGGTTGTTCACCTGGATCTTGAGCCCGTTGCGCAGCTTGAAGACGCCCGAAGTCGCCACCTCTTCGCCCGGCTTCACGCCAGACAGGATCGCGATCTGGTCACCGCGGGCGGGACCGAGACGGACGAATTGCTGGCGCACGCCCAGGTACTCCTTCCCGGCGGCATCCTTCATGGTCTCGATGATGAACACGGAGTTGCCGTAGGAGGCGTACGCGATGGCGGTCGCGGGGAGCACCACGACCGGCGCGCTCTCCGGCAGTTCGACCTCGGCCCGGGCGAACATGCCGGCGCGCAGCAGGTCGTCGGAGTTCGACACGGTCGCCTGCGCCGCGATGTTGCGCGAAGCCGGGTCGACGCCCGGATTGATCGCAGTCAACTGGCCGGAGAACGAGCGGCTGGCATAGGCGTCGACGCTGACCCGTACGGTCTGACCCACCTTCAACTCCGGCAGGTGGCGCTGCGGGACGCTGAAGTCGACGAACATCGGGTCCAGCCGCTGCAGCGGCAACAGGCGCGCGCCGCGGCCGACGTATTGGCCGACGTTGACGAGGCGGATGCCCACGCGTCCGGCGAACGGCGCACGGATGATCTTCTTGTTGAGCAGCGCCTGCAGCGCCGCTACATCGGCCTCCGCCTGGTTGACGCGCGCGGTCGCCGCATCGAGTTCCGCCTGGCTGAGGCTGTTCTTCGCGCGCAACTCCGCAGCGCGATCGCGGTCGAGCCGCGCAATCGCCTGCCGCGCCGCCGCGGCGGCGAGCTGCGCCGTCTCCACAGACGTATCCAGTTCGATCAGGACGTCGCCCGCCCGCACCGACGCACCATTTTCCACGGCAATGCGCACCACCGTGCCATCCGCATCGGCCGCGAGGGTCACGCCCTCGACCGGCGAGAGGGTCGCGATCGCGTTGATCGTGGGACGCCAGACCGCGGTCTCCGCTCGGACGGAGGTGACGGCCGGCGCGGGCCGGTCATGCGGAATCGCGGACATCTCGCGAATTTGGGCGACCTTGACGGCGCCCAGCGAAACCACCAGCGCCGCGAAGGCGGCCAGAGCGAGGATGAATCGTTTGATCATGTGACAGGAGAAGAGAGAGGTTCCGCCGTGCCGGATGGAGCAGGTGGCGCGCCACGGCTACACGGACTCGAGGCGTCGGCCGCTTCATCGCCGCGCACCAGCTTCGAGAGCAGCGCGACGAGCGTGCGCCGCTCGGTCTCGGTCAGGTGACCGACCAAGGAGCCCATGCGTTGAAAGTACGCGGGCACCACCCGCTGAAGGACCGCGTCGCCTGCGGGGGTCAACGTCACCGGCGTCATGCGCCGGTCGTTGGGATCCGGTTCACGCCGCACGAGACCGTCCCGTTCCAACGTGTCGATGAGGCCCGTCATCGTCGCGCGCGTCACCCCGGCCCGTTCGGCCAACTCCGCCGGCGTCAACACGCCTCCGCACGCATCATCGCGGTTCCGCAGGAGCAGCATCAGCACCGTGAATCGCCCCGGACTGATGCCGTGAGCCTCCAAGGGTTCGCCGCAGGACCGGAACGCTTCATCTCCCGCCCGCAACAGATGCAGGTAGACCTCGCAGGCGGATGGATCCAACTCCGGAAAACGCCGCGCGCCTTCCAAAAGGCACTCATAGCGCGGTAAGTCTCTCAGAAGGAGCATCGGCATGGGAAATACTCAATAACGTTAGGAGGCTGATCATCAGCCGCCTAATCACGAAAGGCAAGCCAGCCTTGCCGTCACCCACGGCACCCGGTCCGAGGCGAGCGTCGCTCGGCCCCGGTGCCCGGTGGGGACAGAGAATCCGGGAAAAGCCCTAGGCCAGCTCGCGTACGGCTTGGACGACCGCGTCGACGGTCACGCCGAGTTCTTTGAATACCGTGCCGCCCGGCGCACTGAGGCCGAAGCGGTCGATGCCAATCGCCTTGCCGTCGAGACCGACCAAGCCGGCCCAGAGGCCGGTCACGCCGGCCTCGATCGAGACACGGCGGCGGATGGCGGACGGCAGGATGGCCTCGCGAACCTCGCGCGGCTGGCGGGTGAAGCGTTCGATTGACGGCACCGACACGACGCGAACGCCCGCGCCAAGTTGCTGCGCGGCCGCGAGGGCCAGTTGCAGCTCGGAGCCGCTGGCGAGGAGGACGGTGGTGAGGGTGCCCTCTTCACGGCGAGCGATGTAGGCGCCCTGGAGCACGCCCTCGCGGCGCGTGGCGACGGGAATCTCGTTCAGCGTCGGGAGGACCTGCCGCGTCAGGGCGAGCAGCGTCGGGCCGTCGGTGCGGGAGAGCGCGGCGGCGAAGGCGCCGGCGGTTTCCTCGGGATCGGCGGGGCGAATCACGTCGAGCCCCGGGATCAGGCGCAGCGCCGACACGGTCTCGATCGGCTGATGGGTCGGACCGTCCTCCCCCACTCCGATGGAATCGTGGGTGTAGATGTAGACCACCGGAAGTTTCGCGAGCGCGGCGAGGCGCATGGACGGACGCGAGTAGTCGGCGAAGACTAGGAAGGTGGCGATCGAGGGACGGAACAGCCCGTCGTAGGCGACGCCGTTCGCGATGGCGGCCATGGCGTGCTCGCGGATGCCGAAGCGGATGTTGCGTCCGGTGCGGGAGGCAGGTTCGAAGTCCGGCGAATCCGTGATGTGATTCAGCGTGGAGCCGTAGAGGTCGGCGCTGCCACCGATGAGCAGCGGCAGCGTGGCCGCGAGCGGCTGGAGCACGGCCTTGCCGGCGGCGCGGGTGGCGAGCTTGGAATCGGCGGGGAAAGTCGGCAACGCGGCGAGCAGGCCGGCGGCGACGGGGGCGACCCCGGCAGATTCCAACACCTGCGCCTTTGCGGGGTTCGCCTCACGCCAGGCGCGGTAGGTCTTGTGCCAGCGGTTGCACTGACGGATGAGGCGAGCCTTGTGGGAGGCGAAGTAGGCGCGGACCTCGTCGCTGACGAAGAAGTGCTGGTCCCGCGGCAGGCCCAGGGTGGCCTTCGCGCCGTCGATGAACTTGGCGCCGCCCTCGCCGTGGCCCTTCGCGGTGCCCTGCACCTCCGCGATGCCCTTGCCGATGATCGTTTTGGCGATGATCAGCTGCGGGCGGCCGGACTTGGCGCGCTTCGCCTTGTTGACCGCCTTGAGGATCGCGGCCAAGTCGTGTCCATCGATTGTCTGGACGTCCCACTTCAGCGACTTGAACCGCAGCGCGGTGTTATCGCTCTGGGTCTTGTCCGCCATCGCGTCGAGCGTGACCTCGTTCGCGTCGTAGATCAGGATCAGGTTATCGAGACCCTGGTGGCCGGCGAAGGCGACGGCCTCGAGGGCGACGCCTTCCTGCATGCAGCCGTCGCCGGCGAGCGCGATGACGTGGTGATCGAAGATCGTGTGCTCGGGCGTGTTGAAATGCGCTTCCGCCATCTTGGCGGAGACGGCCATGCCCACGGCGTTGCCGATGCCCTGCCCCAGCGGGCCCGTGGTGGCCTCGACGCCGGGGGTCTCGTGGAACTCCGGGTGACCGGGGGTCTTGCTGTGCAGCTTGCGGAACGCCTTCAGGTCATCCAGCGACACATCGTAGCCGCTGAGGTGCAGCCACGCATAGAGGAACATCGAGCCATGGCCCGCGGACAGCACGAAGCGGTCGCGATTGATCCAGCGCGGCCGATCCGGGTTGTGCTGCAGCGCGTGCCCGTAGAGCACGGCGCCGATCTCCGCCGCACCGAGTGGCAGGCCCAGGTGGCCGGACTGGCAGGCGTGGACGGCGTCCATCGCGAGACCTCGGGCCTGATTGGCGGCTTGGGAAAGGAGCGGGGTTTGCAGGATCATGATGCGTGAGGAAAGGAATCTGGAAAAGTGGGAAAAGCTTCGGACACAAACCCCGATTCAAAGCGGGGGGGCATGAAAAAAGCGAGCCATGGTTGGCTCGCTCTTGCTGGACCGGCGGAGGCCGGCGGATTGGAAAAGTCCGGGAGAGGCTTAGGCCGTGGCGGCCGCGGGCGTCTCGGCCTTCTCGTCGTAGGCCTTGCGCTTGACCGCCATGGCGGCCTTGCCCTGACGATCGCGCAGGTAGTAGAGACGGGCGCGCATCGGCTCCGACTCCTTCTCGATCTCGATCCGCTCCACGTTGGGCGAATTGACCGGGAAGACGCGCTCCACGCCCTCGCCATAGCTGATGCGGCGGACCGTGAACGTCTCGTGAATGCCGCTGCCCTTCAGGGCAATGACCACGCCCGCAAAGATTTGCACGCGCTCCTTATCGCCCTCGCGCACCTTCGTGTGCACGCGGACACCGTCGCCGACTTTGAACGGCGGACGGTCTTTCTTCACCTGGGACGCGGTGATTTCCTTGATGATCGGGTTCATGGCTGGCCTTTCGTTGATGCGAGTAAATCGGGACGGACTTGGCGGGTTTTTTCCTCTTGGCGCGCACGCCGCCATTTTTCGATTTCAGCATGGTTGCCGGAGAGGAGGACTTCCGGCACGGACATGCCGCGGAATTCGGCGGGACGCGTGTACTGAGGAAAGTCGAGCAACTTGTTGGTGAAGGATTCGTGCGTCAATGACTTTTCCTCACCGAGGACGCCCGGGATAAAACGGCTGAGGGCGTCAATGAGGACCGCCGCGGGTAAAGTGCCATTGGTCAACACGTAGTCGCCGATCGAGATCTCCTGGTCGATGAGGCGATCGCGGATGCGCTGGTCAATGCCCTCGTAATGACCACTCAGCAGGACCAGATGCTGCTCGTGGCTCAACGACTCGGCCAGAACGGGCGAGAGCGGCACCCCGTCCGGCGTGAGGTAGATCCGCTTCGACTCTGGCCGCTGCAGTTGTTCGAAGGCCGCGAAGACCGGTTCGGGCTTGAGGACCATGCCCGCCCCGCCACCGAAAGGCCGGTCATCCGCCGTGCGATGGCGATCGGTCGCCCACTGCCGGAGGTCATGGACCTTGACCGTGAACAGGCCGCGCTCGACCGCCTTGCCCACGATGCTTTCGCTCAGAAAGCCTTCCAGCATGCGCGGGAAGAGGGTCAGTACGTCGATGTGCAAAGCCATGGCCGGAAAAGAAAAGGCCCCGGGAGAACCGAGGCCGTGGAAGTCTGACGAATTCGCAACCCCGGACCGGGGTGCGGGGAGCGGGCCGCGATCAGGCGGCCGAAGCGACGCCACCCGACTTGCGGGCGCGCTTCAGGAGCGAGTTCACCGTGTCGGACGGCTTGGCTCCCTTGCTGATCCAATAATCAGCGCGATCAACCTTGAGGGTCAGGGCGTCCGCAGCCTTCGAGCGGGGCGAGAACGTCCCCAGCATCTCGACGGCGCGACCATCGCGACGCGAGCGCGCCTCGGCGACGACCACGTGGTAGATCGGCTGATGGATGGCGCCGATGCGGGAGAGACGGATAGTGAGAGCCATGGAAACAATAGGGAAACGCGGAAGGAGTCTTGAAAAGCGGAGGATTGCACGGACCGACAAATGGCTTGTCAAGCCCTGAGTCCCAACGCTCTTCTAGCCCCTTATGCTCAAAGCCGGAATCGTCGGTCTGCCTAACGTCGGCAAATCCACCCTTTTCAACGCCCTCACCCGCTCCCGCAAGGCGGAAGCGGCGAACTACCCGTTCTGCACCATCGACCCCAACGTCGGCGTGGTGTCCGTCCCCGACGATCGCCTGCTCGTCCTGCAAAAGATTGCCAAGACGAGCGTCGTGATCCCGGCGGCGATCGAGTTCGTCGACATCGCCGGCCTCGTCGCGGGTGCGAGCAAGGGCGAGGGCCTTGGCAACCAGTTCCTTGCGAACATCCGCGAGACCGACGCGATCGTGCACGTAGTCCGCTGCTTTGAGGATCCGGACGTCATCCACACGATGGGTGCCGTCGATCCAGTGCGCGACATCGAGGTGATCACGACCGAGTTGATCCTCGCCGACCTCGACGCGGTGACCAAGCGCATCGACAAGACGCAGAAGAAGGCGAAGAGTGGCGACAAGGAGGCGCAGGTGGAGATGGCCCTGCTCGAGCGTCTTTCGCCCCACCTCAATCAGAACCTGCCCGCCAACGTGCTGCCCTGCACCGAGGAGGAAAAGCGCCTGCTCCAACTCTTCCAACTGCTCAGCGCGAAGCCCGTGCTGTACGCCTGCAACGTCGCCGAAAGCGAGTTGGCCACCGCGGAGCAGAATCCGTTCGTGCAAAAAGTGGCGGCGTACGTGAAGGCGCACCACGACGCGGCCTATGTGCCGATCAGCGCCCGCATCGAGGCGGAATTGATCGACCTCGCCCCCGATGAGGCCAAGGCCTTCCTCAAGGATCTGGGAGTCGACGACTCCGGCGTGTCCCAACTGATCCGCGCGACCTACACGCTGCTCGGGCTGCAAACCTACTTCACGGCCGGAGAAAAAGAAGTACGCGCCTGGACCATCAAGAAGGGCTGGAAGGCGCCGCAGGCCGCGGGGGTCATCCACACCGATTTCGAAAAGGGCTTCATCAAGGCGGAGGTCGTTTCCTACGAGGACCTCTCCCGCCTCGGCAGCACCGCCGCCGCGCGCGAAGCCGGACGCTATCGGCTCGAGGGACGCGACTACGTGTTCGCCGACGGCGACGTCGCGCTGTTCCGCTTCAACAACTGAACGAGGCCGGGCTCACCGCCCGGCCTTCCGTCCACGTCGGGATCAGAGCACCGTGCCGCTCGGCACGGTGACCCCCTTCGGTACGACCAGCACGCCGTCGCGGATCACGATGCCGTGGGGGTAATTTCCGTCGGCCTTGCCTGCGGGAGAGAGCGTGACGTTGTCCCCAATACGCGCGTTCTTGTCGATGATCGCGTGG
>CAZEJZ010000051.1:0-11407 GCA_964512415.1 uncultured Opitutaceae bacterium | reverse complement strand
CAGCGCAACCGAGGTCTTGGTAGACCAGTTGGCCCTGCTGGGCCAAGCCCGGCATGGGCTGGGGGAAAGCGATGCCTTCATTGGCATCCACGACCCGGGCGAGTCGACCCACCGACCCTTGGTTGACGAGAATGACCCCCGTCCACGAGGAGGCTAGCGCGGCAAAAAGTCCGAGGAAGAGAAGAGCGATGCGGTTCATCGTGCGGAGGCCTCAGGCGGCCTTGGAGGCATTCGGAAGGGAGGCAGATGCAGGCGTGGAGGACGGGAGGCAACCCGCAGCCATCCAGCCCAAGTTCACCAAGAACGCGACCTGTCCGGCGACGAGGAGGACCGTCGCGGCTGTCTGGGTGAAAAGATACGGCTGAAGTCCCTGCAGAACATCGAGGATCGGCGTGGGAACCGCACCCTCGCCCGCTGGGAGACGGTTGAGTCCCACTCCCTGCTGGTAACCCGCGAGGGCAAGCGCCCCCACGCTCGCCAGGCATCCGAGCAGCGAGCTCCAGAAGTGGAACCCGACCAAGCTCGGCACCGGCCAGGAGCGACCGGTGATCCGAGGAACCATCACGTAGAGCGTGCCGAAAGCGACCATGCTGAAGAACCCGTAGTGGTGCAGCTGGGTCAAAGCGGGCTGCACCAGCGTGAACTGGAGCAACTCCGCGACCCCGCGGAGCGAAAGGAGAACAGCTGCAACCTGCGCCACCAGCAGCGCCGCCACGCCGACGGCGACGAATCGGTATGCGGAATCCTGACGTACCGCCGCGGCAGCCCGAGCGAGCGTAGGCACGAGATTGAACGCCCAGATGCACACCACGACCAAGATGAGGAACGACATCGCGATGCCCAGGGAGACAACCCAAGCAGGAACCGGTCCTCCCACCAGACGCGCGGCCGCCGCCCAACCGCCAAAGATCACGAGGAGCCAAAACCCAAGCGGGCTCAGGTGGTAGTGAGCGATCGAACGGCCCGACAGCTTGGATGACAAATAGTAGAGGGCGGCCACACCGACCCCGCCGAACCAGAAGAGATGCAGGCTATGCGCATACCAAGTCTGCACCAGCGGCTGCATCACGCCGTGGACGGGATCGACCACCAGCAGCAAGTGAGCGAGGGAGAACACCCACGGGAACCACAGCAACGCGAGCAGCAGGTACCACTGGGAAATGAAGACGTGCGGCGATCGGCGCGCGCGGAACGTCAACAAGGCCCAAATCGCGATCCACGCATACGAAGCGAACAGGATCAGATTCACAAAGGCCGGGAACTCCAACCCTTCGACGGCACTGCCATAACCACCCAGGATACCGAACGTCCCGATGAGGACGCCCGCGTTCCAGAAAACACCCGAAACGACCAGCGTCACCGGACGGCGGACCTCCGCCTGCGCCAGGCGGGCCATGAGCCAGATGACGATCGCAAAGGCCGCGTTGAAGCCCCACCCGTAGGTGAGCAATGCGGACTCCGCGCCGCGCACCCGACCGTAGGTCAGCCACTCACAGTCCGCCAGAAAGGCCGGCGAATGCAGCTTGAATGCGGCGATGAGCGACAACGCGGTGCCCACCACGAGCCAAACCGCAGCCGCGGCGGCAAAGTACAGCCCAGGGAGGCGGACGGATGCATCAATTGATGCACCCTCCACTCCGGCCGGACTTGTCTGAGAGGAAGGGGAGGCCATTCGAAGAGGGAAAGCTTAGGGAGTCTTGGCGCGGGGCGCGGCCGCCCTGGCATTGAGGTCGCGGATCGTCAGTTCAACTGCCCGATCAATCGGGAGGCGCACCAAACCCGCCGATTGATCGACCCAGCCGTAGGACGAGGCCGCCGCGGCCTCCTTGGCGTGCAACTCCTTCAAGCGGGCGGCGCGACCTTCGGAGGAAAACTTCCACGCCTCTTCCGCCGGAGCGCCGACAGAGGCCGGAGTCGAGGCGACAGGACGGCGGGCCACCGCGTAGACCACGATGAACACGCCCAGCACCACCGCCGCACCCGCGGCGGCCAGCACGGAAAACCGACCGGAGCCGGAATTAGTCTGCGGAAGACTCATGGTAGGAAAGGGATTCGCCAATTCGCGGATCGCGGATCGGAATCAGTTTGGTCGTGGGGAAGCTGCGGAGGTAGGCCCAGACGCAAATGCCGCCCACCCCGATCACGGCCGTGACGGTCCAGAGTTGATGGAGCTGCAGGAACGGCAAGGCGTCACCGTGCACGTCCTTCTTCGAAGGCCAGACGTTGTAGATCAGATCGAGCAGGAACACCGCCGCGATCCACACCGCCACCCACGGCATCTGCGTGCGGCTCAGCTTGCGCTTGTAGCTCAGCAGAAGGAAAAAGGGCACAAAGAAGTGGCCGAAGAGGAGGAGCATTCCCACCCACTTCCACTGGTTCGCGAAACCCGTGGCGCTGTTCATCTCACGCAGGTTGTACCAAAAGGTCTCCTCCGGGATGTTCGCGTTCCAGATGAGGAAATACTGCGAGAACGTGACGTAGGCCCAGAAGACCGTGAAGGCGAACATCAGCTGACCAATGCTATGGAAGTGATTCGCGTTGAGAACGCCCCGGTAATCCCCGCGAACCCAGAGCCAGACCATGATCAGCACTCCCATCGACAAGGCTGCGCGGACGCAGCCCGCGAAGTACCAAACGCCGTACATGGTCGAGAACCAGTGGTAGTCCAGTGACTTGACCCAGAGGACGATCGCCAGCGTCAGCGACACCGCCGCGAGCGGCAATCCGAAGGCCGCCGTCACGCGATTACGGTACGTCCACTTAAGGTCACCGTCCGCGTCTTGGGCAAACGAGGCCGCGCGCAGACGGGCCGAAAGCCAGATCCAGATGCCAAACGACAGCACCGTGATCACCACGAACGCCGTCGGGTTGAGTAGAGCCGCCTTCTTTGCCCAAAGAACATCCTCACCCACGGTGCCACTTCCACCCACCTGCGCGAGGTCGTAGGCAGGGTTCATCCACTTCCAGACTGCACCCGGCGCGAAATAGACGCTGGCGAGCAGGGGGAGGAAAAGCAGGGCGAGCCACTTGAACGACGCCAGACCATGCTCGAACTGGCGACGGATCACGACGGACCAAGAGGCGTCGAAGATGTGATGGATCATCACCAGAAACAGCATGCCCAAGGCAATGCCGCCCCAGAAGGTCAGGGCGACCAGCCAGGAGAAAGCGACTTTGGCGCCGCCGGAGACGAGGAGGCCAAGCGCCGTGAGCGCAATGCCCGCCAGGCCGATCATGAGGGCCCGACCGGCCGCCGGAGCGCCGGCGGCCATCGAGGTCGCCAAACCAGGAGAGAGGGTTGCCGCGCGAGTGCTCATTGAATACCAAGCTCCGCTTTGTGCGCCGCCGGCACATCGGCCACCGAGCCGTGCTGGGCGCGCTGCAAGGCCCGAACGTAGGCCACAATCGCCCAACGGTCTTCGGGGACCACCTTGTCGGCATAGCCCATCATGGTGCCCTTGCCATTCGTGATCGTGTTGAAAAGTTCGCCCTCCGCCATCGAGCGGAGGCGATCGTCGTGATAGGTTGGGGTCGCCCCCATGCCGTAGGACTTCGTGATGCCATTCCCGTCGCCCAAAGCCCCGTGGCACGGCGCGCAACTGATGTTATAACGCTCCCGTCCCCGCTGCAGGAACCGCGCATCCACCGTCAGTGCCGCCGGGATCCCGCGGGCCCACTCACCCGTTCCGACCCGGCCCTGATAGAGCGCGGCATCAGCCCGGAGGTCGCCCCGAGCGACCACGCCGGCGGGCAGCGGACGATCCGCACGACCATCGGCAAAGAAGTTCGACGGATCCTGAGGGCGCAGCTTCGGTTGACGGTCCATATCCGGGAACACCTCCAGCGGCGGCCGCGAGGAAATGCTCCCGCGGAAGCCGAGGATGCCCACGGTCAGGACCACGACGAAAAAAGTGGCGAGATAGACGTAACGCATGATCAGGCCTCCAACTCAGTGATCTCCCGGCCGCCCGCCTTCTCCAGCAGGGCGCGCGTCGCGACGAGGTTGAACTTCGGGTCCCGCGCCTCGATCACGACGAGGAACTTGTCGTCGAGCCCGCGCACGATGTGGTCCGACTTCAGCACCGGGTGATAGTGCATCGGCAGACGATTGAGCAGAAACATGCCTCCAATGGTGGCGAAGGCCGTGAAAAGAATCGTCAGCTCGTAGGAAACCGGGAACGCGAACATCGGGCTGAAGTACGGCTTGCCGCCCACGATGAGGGGGTAGTCGTACGCATTGGTGAACCAGATCATCGACATGCCCGTCGTGAAGCCCAGCACACCTCCCACGAGGGAGATCCGCGGCACCTTGGAGCGACGCAGCCCCATCGCGCGGTCGAGGCCGTGGATCGGGAACGGCGTGATGCAGTCCCAGCACTTGTAGCCGGCGTCGCGCACCGTTTCCGCCGCGTGATACACCGCTGGAGCGGTGTCGAACACGGCGACAAGACCATAGGGTTGAGCAGCCATCGGAGAAGGGTCGTTGAACGTGGGAGTAAGGGCGCGCAGTGCTTAGTGGGAACGGCCGGACGTCCCGTGGCCGGCATCGCCGGAACCATGGGGGTCCGCCTGAGGCATGACGGCCTTCAACTCCGCCATCGGCATCACCGGGAGGAAACGGATGAACAGGAGGAACAGCACGCTGAACACCCCGAAGGTGCCGAAGAACGTAAAGATCTCCACGATCGACGGGCTGTAGTAACCCCAGCTCGAGGGCAGGAAGTCGCGCGCCAACGACGTGACGATGATCACGAAGCGCTCGAACCACATGCCAACGTTGACGAAGATGGAGAGGACCCAGACCAGCGTGGTGTTCTCGCGCACCTTCTTGAACCAGAAGAACTGCGGCGTGATCACGTTGCACGAGATCATGATCCAGTACGCCCACGCGTAGTGGCCGAACGCACGGTTGATGAAGGCGAAGCCCTCGTAGGGGTTCGCACCGTACCACGCGATGAAGAACTCCATACCGTAGGCGTAGCCGACGATCGTGCCGGTCGCCAACGTGATCTTACACATGCAGTCGATGTGGTACTGCGTGATCAGATCCTCGAGGCGGTAGATCGCCCGGAGGGGCAGCATCAGCGTGAGCACCATGCCGAAGCCCGAGAAGATCGCGCCCGCCACGAAATAAGGCGGGAAGATCGTCGTATGCCATCCCGGGATCAGCGACACCGCGAAGTCGAACGACACGATGGTGTGCACCGAAAGCACCAGCGGCGTCGAGATGCCGGCCAGGATCAGGTACGCCATCTCGTAGTTGCTCCAGTGACGGTTCGACCCGCGCCAGCCCATCGCGAAGAAGCCATAGAGCCAGCCTCGCACGCGATTGCCCGCCGCGGTGAAGCGATCGCGCAGGATCGCGAGGTCAGGCAGCAAGCCGACATACCAGAACAGCACCGAAACCGTGCCGTACGTCGAGACCGCGAACACGTCCCACTCCAGCGGCGAACGGAAGTTCTGCCAGATGTAGTTCGAATTCGGGATCGGGAAAAGGTACCACGCGAACCAGACACGACCGACGTGGAAGACCGGGAAGATCGCCGCGCACACCACCGCGAAGATCGTCATCGCCTCCGCCGCACGATTGATCGACGTGCGCCACTTCTGCCGGAGCAGACACAGGATCGCCGAGATCAGGGTGCCGGCATGGCCGATACCGATCCAAAACACGAAGTTGACGATGTCCCAGGCCCAGTTGACCGGGTTGGCATGACCCCACACACCGACGCCGGTCGCCACCAGGTAGGTGATGCCAGCCACGGTGAACGAGGCGACGAAGCAGGCGACCACGAAGCATACCCACCACCAAGTCGGGGTCTTGCCTTCGATGATCCCGCAGATCTTGTCGGTGATCCAACCGAAGCTCCGGTTGTTCTCGACGAGCGTGGCGCGCGGGAGCGGGGTCGGGTTGACCTCCTTGAGGATGGCCGGCGCGTCGTAAGAAGATTCAGCAGCGTGGGACATTAGCTCAGACCTCCCGTCAGCTTGGAGACTTCACCCAGCGCGCTGTGGCTGTGCCCATGGCCATGACCATGGTCGCCGGTCGCGGGGTGATTCTTGGTGTCATATTCCTTCCGGCTGAACGGCTTTTCCGTACCGCCAGGCATCTCCGGATTCGGATTGCGCAGCTTGCCGAGATAGGTGGTACGCGGGCGAATGTTGAGGTAGCCGAGGACCGCGTAGTCCTGCTCCCTCGCCTTGGCCTGCGACACCGCGCTCTTCGGGTCCGAGACGTCGCCGAAGACGATCGCCTCGACCGGACACACCTGCTGGCAGGCCGTCCTCACGGCGCCGTCAACGACCTGCACCTGGCTGGAGGCGCCGGCCTTCACCTTCTGGACAATCTTGGCCTGCTGGATGCGCTGCACGCAGTACGTGCACTTCTCCATCACGCCGCGCATGCGCACGGTGACTTCCGGATTCTTCACCATCTGCACCAACTCGGGCATCCCCGCCGGAGCCAGCGGCCCGAGGTACAGACTGTCGAGCTGACGCTTGTTCCAATCGAAGAAGTTGAAGCGACGGACCTTGTACGGACAGTTGTTCGCACAGTAGCGAGTGCCGATGCAACGGTTGTACGCCATCGTGTTGAGACCCTCGGGATCGTGGACGGTCGCGTTGACCGGGCACACGGTCTCGCACGGGGCGAGTTCGCAGTGCTGGCACGCCATCGGCTGAAGCGAAACCTGCGGATCCTCGGGGATCTCCTTGTTGCCTTCGCCGCCAAAGGCCGCCGCATCCGCGTTGCCGTCGGAATAGTAGCGGTCGAGCCGAATCCAGTGCATCTCGCGACCCCGGAGGACCTGGTCCTTGCCGACGATCGGAATGTTGTTCTCCGCCTGACACGCAACCACGCAGGCGTTGCAGCCGATGCAGGTGTTCAGGTCGATCGACATGCCCCACTGGTTCACGCCGGTCAGATCCGGCGTCTCGTAAAGCGAATTGCCGCGCGGCGTGGTCTTGGCCACGAAGGCCGGATCCTTTCCGGCATCCCGACCGAGAATCGCGGGTGAATGGGACTCGGTCCCGAAGGAATCCACCCAACCCGGATTGGCGACCGCCTCGCTCAGATTGGCTTCGCGCACGATGTCGCGACCTTCCATCGACCAGTGCTCCTGCGTGTTGGCCAGCGCGTAGCGCTCCGAAGTCACGGTGATGCGCGCGCCAACCGCGACTTCCGCGGCCGACGACGTGCGCAGGGGGAAGAAGTCATGGCCAGTTCCCTGACCGATGCGGCCCGAGGCACGGCGTCCGTAGCCCAACGGCAGCACGATGGTGTAGTTGGACAGACCGGGCTGAATGTGGAGCGGACCCCGGACGGTGCGACCGCCCAGCGTGACTTCGCCGATGAACGCCATCTCGCGACCCTGCTCGAAGGCGGCCGTCTCTTTGCGCGCGACCTGGAGCAACGATCCCGCCGGCGTGATGCCGAGTTCCTTGCCCAAGCGCGGACTGACGAGGATCGCGTTGTCCCACGCGAGTTTGGTCATCGGCTCCGGGCATTCCTGCAGCCAGCCGTTGTTGGCGAAGCGGCCGTCGTCGACCTTGGAGTCCGCCACGAACCGGACTTCGAGATTGTCTTTGGAGAGCGCGACCGGCGCGGCGGCGGCATTGATCGCCGCGCGCACCCCCGCGCTGTTCAGGCTGACGCGAGCCACCGGATAAGCCGAACCGGCGAGCAGACCATCGTGCAGGAAGCGGCGGAAGGCCTCCGCGCCACCGCCCGAGATCCGGGCGATCGTCTGCGAAACGAGGGTATAGGGATCGGTCACGTCGTTGCCCGCGATCCGGGCCAGAACCTCGAGCTCCGTCAGACCGCCAAACAAGGGCAGAATCTGCGGTTGGACCGCGACCACCGTGCCATCGGACGTGCGGGCATCGCCCCACGACTCGAGGAAGTGGGCCGCGGCGAGATTCGCCGAGGCCAGAGCGGACGTCTCGTCGGGGTAGTAGCCCAGACGCACCACTTCGGCGACGCCCTTGATGGCACCGGCGAAATCGAGATCAGCCGGGGCGTTGTAAGCGGGATTGCCGCCGAGGATGACGAGCGTTTTGACGGCACCGGACTTGGCTGCACCGACCAGATCGCCAATCGAGGCGGCGGAATGATCCGGGAGG
Organism: uncultured Opitutaceae bacterium; assembly: GCA_964512415.1. GTDB lineage: Bacteria > Verrucomicrobiota > Verrucomicrobiia > Opitutales > Opitutaceae > UBA6669. The sequence goes on along the minus strand of CAZEJZ010000051.1, from coordinate 3,286 downwards.
GAGACGAAGTCGACGGTCGCACCGACGTTGCCGAGAGCAACATTGAGCGCGTACGCGAGCGCATGGACCGCCGGTGGGAGATGATTCCCGGCCACGACGAGCGAGGCACCACGATGCGCCTTCAGATCCGCGGCTGCGGCCGAAAGCCATTGCGCCTTGTCCTTGAACTCCAAGCCACCGGCGAGCGACGCGAAGGAGGCATCGCCCGTGACCTCCGCCGTGAGCGCAGCGGCGAACGCGAGCATGTGGCTGCTCGCGAGACGAAGCCGATGGTCGGCCATGGAACCCGTCAGAGAGAACGTGCTCTCGACCGAGTAGAGGCGATTCATCGGATCGGTCGGGCGAGTCACCCGACGGCCCTTGGCAAAGTCGCGGGCGTGCGCGAGCGCATGCGAATCGCGGCTCAGGAAATCGGCGTCGATCGCCACAATCCGCTTCGCCTTGGCGAAGTGGTAAACCGGCTTCACACGCGTGCCGAAGGCGGCTTGCGCGGCCTCGACCGGAGCCTCGTCACGAACCGGCTCGTACTCCGCCCACATCGCCTTCGGGAACTTCGCCCGCAGACGCTGGACCAGAGCCGCCCGCGTGGGCGAACTCGACTGGTCAGCGAGGAACGCGAGACCCGCGCCACCCGAGGCGGCCGCGGCCTTGCCGATCCCGGCGAGCAGGTCCTGCACCGCCGGACCGGCCGCCACCGCACCCTTGATCGTGTGAGCCGTGGCCCGATCCGGATCGTAAAGGTCCAGGAGCGCGGCCTGGGCGACGAGATTGGTCGCGCCGCCGTACGGCGCGTAGGACGGATTGCCCTCAAGCTTCGTCGGCCGACCGGAACGCGTCTCGGCCAGCAGCGGAATCGCTCCGCCGCGAATCGGCATCGCCGTCGCGAAGAACAGCGGAAGCCCGGGAATCACGCCCTCGACGGACTTGCCGTAGGCGAGGATCTTCTCCTCCGGACGACGGCAGCCGGCCGCGAGGCCGACACCACCGAGCGCGAACGAGGCGGCCATGATGCGGAAGAAGTGGCGCCGGTCGACGCCATCGATCTCGGAGGCACCCTCCGGAAATTCACGAGCGATCTGCTCGCGGAAGCCAGGCGTGGCCGCCAGTTCATCGAGGCTGCGCCAGTAACGGCGGCCGCGAGCTTCACCTTCCGAAGGTTCGGGATGCTGAAATTTGCGTTTCATCGATGGCAGCCAGAGCAGCTTTGCGGAGGTTTGACGTTCCAGTCGTGGACGAACTTCTTGCCCTGCTCGAGTTGGCCCGCGACCCCACCCGGGTGCTGCCAGTCGAGCTTGGTCACCAGCTCGGGCGAGCGGATGAACTTCTCGGGTTCACGGTGACAATCCAAGCAGAAGCCCATCGAGAGCGGCTTCGCGTGCGTCACCACGTCCATCTGGTCAATCCGACCGTGGCACTCCACGCACGACACGCCTCGGGCGATGTGCACGGAATGGTTGAAATAAGCGTACTCCGGGAGCACATGGACGTTCACCCACGGCACCGGGTTGCCCGACTCGTAGCTCGTCCGCACCGGCTCCAGCAGCGGGCTGTTCGCCTTGATGATGCTGTGACAGTTCATGCACGTCTGCGCAGTCGGGACATTCGCATGACCCGACTTCTCGACGTTGCTATGGCAATAACGGCAATCGAGCCCCAGCTCACCCGCGTGCAGCGTGTGGCTGAACGGCACCGGTTGGACCGGGGCGTACCCCACCCGCGTGTACTTGGGCGTTGCGTAGTAATTCGTTGCAGCCGTGACAATTCCGCCCAGAACGAACACGTAAATGACGATCTGGAGCGGCAGTCGATTGGCCGACTTGGGAAAGAGCTTCGACATAGCCGGAAGTTACTGAGGGTAAAACCTGTTGAGCCGCTTAGGCCCGGACGTCTCGCCGGGAGACCGCCCGTTGCTCAGGACGCACGGCCAGCCCGGATTTGGGGGCTGCAGCGCTCGCCGTCGCCGATGCCTCGCCGGCCGGAAGGCGGGACGCCCCCACGGAAACCGCCAAAAGGCCGATTAGTTTGGCAAAAAAAGTTTTTCTCGTGGAGAGGGTGCTCACGGTCGTCGCGAATGCTGAAAATCAGCGGCGAAGCGAACGGAGCGCGGTTTCGAAAGTAAACCAAAAATTCCCCCCACGGGGCAAATAGACCTAGGCATTAGCCCGAACGCGGAGCGGATGCGCCCCGCTAATCGTGGCCGAGAACCACGCTTCTGCCCGTTTTTCAGGCCAAGAACTGGCCGTCCCGCATCGGAAGCGTGTGATCGCACCGCGAGGCCAGCTCCGGATTGTGCGTGACCACCACGATCGCCTGACCGTTTTGTCGCGCCAGTCCAGTCAGTAAGTCGAAGACCATCGCAGAGTTACGTACATCGAGATTCCCCGTCGGCTCATCGGCGAGCAGGATCGACGGCTCGTTTGCCAAGGCTCGTGCGATCGCCACGCGCTGCTGCTCTCCCCCGGAAAGCTGATTGCCAAGGCGATGCGTTTTGGCCCCGAGGCCAACCGCGCTCAGGAGGGCGTGGGCCCGGTCCTGCATCTCCGACCCGCTCCAGCGTCCCAACTTGCGCATCGGCAGCATGACGTTCTCCAAGGCCGAGAACTCGAGCAGCAGGAAGTGGAACTGAAAGACGAAGCCTAGGTGCCGACCGCGCGCGGCGGTGCGCGCGGCGTCGTCATCCCGGGGCATGAGATGCCCGTCGATCCAGATTTCACCGCGATCCGGCACATCCAGGAGGCCGAGCAGATACAACAGGGTCGACTTGCCACAGCCAGAAGGGCCGACCATGGCGTAGACTTCCCCTCGCCGTGCCGCGAACGACACCCCGCGCAGGACGTGCACCCGCCCCTCCCCCTGCCCCAGCGACCGGTGGAGGTCCTCACACCGCAGCACCACATCGTGCGCAGCGGACGAGGCGCCGGGGGCGATCGCGGAAGACGGGCTCATTGCGCCGTCCCCCGGATTACGTCACCCGGCTCCAAACGCGCCGCCCGTCGCGCCGGAAGGAGGCTCGCCGCCATCACCATCACGACCGAAATCGCCACCGCCGACAGGTAATGCCACACCGACCAGGCGACGATGAAGTGGTCGGCGGTGAAGATGCCACGGATGCGGATCCTCATCAGGGAAACCCCGTACGTCACCCCCGCCCCAAGGGCGCAACCGAGAAGCGCGCCCACCGCGAGCACCATCGCGGCCTGCCAGAGGAAGATCCGCGTCACGTCCTGTCGCGTATACCCCATGGACCGAAGGATCGCGATGTCCTTGGTCTTTTCCATGACGACCA
>CAZEJZ010000050.1:0-11498 GCA_964512415.1 uncultured Opitutaceae bacterium | reverse complement strand
GCACCGTCGCCATCTCCACCGCCGATCTCAACGCCGATGGGGCCTCCGATATGCTCTTCTCCACCACCGGTGGCACCATCCTGCTCGCTGATGGCCGCACGATCGACGGCTACGGGATCCCAGGGCTCCAACTCCTGCTCAACCGCGGCGACGGCACCTTCTACGACGCCACCAGCCAGTTGAACCTGACGTTCAGTCAGGACGACACGTGGATCGAATGGATCCGCGTCATTGATCTCGACCGCGACAATCGTCCGGACCTCGTGCTCCAGGGAGCCCCGACCAGCGGGGGGCGGCCATTCTCCCGCACGATCCTGCTTAACCGCGGCGGCGCCGTGTTCGTCGATGTATCGGAGAGCTTCAGTCCGCCCGCCGTGACCAGCCTCCATGCCGCCGATCTGGACCGGGACGGCCTGATCGATCTGCTCGGCGTGGGCAGCCAATCCCTGCTTGTCGCCCGCGCCACCAAGGTGCTCGACCGCACCCTGTTCCAAGCGCAGCCCGACGTGACTGGCCGGCTGATCAACCTCTCCGTCCGCTCCCAGGCCGGCACCGGCGATCAGACACTCATCACCGGCTTCGCCATCAGCGGCACCGGAACGAAGCCCCTCCTCATCCGGGCCACCGGTCCCGCCCTCACCGCGTTCGGGCTCTCAGGCGTACTCGCGGACCCGGTCGTCGAAATTGCCCCGCTCGGAGGCACCAAGGTTGCGGAGAATAACGACTGGGGCGGTTCAACCACCCTCCGGAATCTTTTCGCCAGCGTCGGCGCGTTCGCGCTGACATCAGACGCCAGCAAGGACGCCGCGCTGTCCGTCGCGCCCGTCGCCGGCGCCTACACTGCCAAGGTGTCCAGCACGAACGGCGGCACCGGGGTAGCGCTCGTCGAAGTCTACGACGCCGGGTCGGGCAACACCCCGCGCCTCACCAATGTCTCCGCCCGCACCCAGGTGGGCACGGGCGCCGACGTGCTGATCGCCGGGTTCAGCGTCAGCGGAAATGTACCCAAGCGGCTCCTTATCCGCGCCGCCGGACCGACCCTCGGAGCCTTCGGCGTCGGCGGCGTCCTCGCGGATCCGGTGCTTGAGGTCCGCCCGCTTGGGTCCGAAACCATCGTCGCCACGAGCGACGACTGGCGCGGCACTGCGGCCCTGAAGTCCGCCTTCAGCGCCGTCGGCGCTTTCGCGTTCGCCGCGGACGCGAGTCGAGACGCCGCGCTGGTCATCGACCTCCCCCCCGGCGCCTACACTGCCACCGTTTCAGGCAAGGCGAGTACCGCCGGAGTCGCCTTGGTCGAGGTCTACGAACTACCCTGAACCGGAGAACCGTGTCCGCGACTCGCGGGCTGCGCCTGACGGGGCTCGGGATGCCGACGTCGCCGCGCCCCGCCAGCGGGCCGGCTCGCCGTTCGCCGGCGCACGACCATCCCGCGGCGCGGCGGACCGCCACGCCGCTGCGGGTTCAGGAAAACGCGATGCGCTGTCCCAATCCCTTCGCGACCGCTTGGTCGTAGATCGTGCGCACGATCGTCGTATCTTGAATCCCGATACCGACGCCATCGAACATCGTGATCTCGTCAGCGGTTCGGCGGCCCGGCGCGCCGTTGATGACCTCGCCGAGGCTGCCCGAGTAGCAGTCCTTGCCCAGGATGCCCTTCTCCACCGCCTGGCTCACCTCGCCGCGGAGGAGCGCATGCTCGATCTTGTCGGCGAAGATCCGGCAGCGGGGCAGCAGCGTCATCTCGCACTCGATCTTGTCGTGAAGGTCGGCACCCATGCAGGAAAGGTGCGTGCCCGCGCGCACCCAGGCATCCATCACGATCGGCTCGCGGCTGTTGGTCGCCGTGACGATCACGTCGGCGGCGCGGCACGCGTCCTCGGCGGACGCGACCTCGAGTGACGCGGAGACGCGCCCCGACAGGTCCTTCACGAGGTTGCGGGCCATCTCTTCGTAGCGGTCGTTGACGAGGATGCGCGTGAAAGGGCGCACCGACGCGACGGCGCGCAGGCACTCGCGGCCGAGTTGCCCGGCACCGATGACGGCCAGCGTGCGACTGTCCGACCGCGCCAGTTGCCGGGCGCCGACCGCCGCCGCAGCGGCGGTGCGGTACATCGTCGGCAGCGTGCCGTCGCAGATCATCAGCAACTCCCCGGTGAGCGGGTCGAAACAGGAAATCCAGCTGCTCGTCGTCGGCAGCTTGCGCTGCGGGTTGTTCGTGCGCTCGTGCCCGAGCTTCATCGAAAGCAGGTTCGCGGCCTTGGTCATCCCGGTGATGCACGCGGCGAACGCGGGCTCACCGACCGGGATGTCGAAGATCGCCTTGGGCGGGAGGTAGTCCCCGCCCTTCTCGTAGGCCCCCATGGCCGCCTCGATCGCGTCGATGCCGTCAACGACGTCGATCTGACGGCCGATGTCCTGGCGGGTCAGGATGATTGTTTCTCGAGCCATTGGGTCATCTTGTGGAACGCGCTCTGGATGGTGGTCATGTCCGTGGCGAAGCTGATCCGCAGCGCGTTGTTGCAGGATTGCCCGAATGCACCGCCCGGGATGGTGCAGACCTTCGTCTCCTTCAGCATCCGCATGGCGAATTCGAAGCTGTCTCGGCAGGCCGTCAGCGAGGGCATGATGAAGAAGGCCCCGCCCGGTGCATACGCCTGGAAGTGCGGCGAACCGCGCAGGTAGCCGGCGATCCAGTCACGCCGGGCGCGGTAGGCCTTCACCATCTCCGCGACGCACGACTGGTCTCCCGCGAGCGCCGCCACCGTGGCGTACTGCGTCGCGGTGTTCTCGGTCGTGCTGACGAACATGTGCATCCGCTGAAGCCGACTGATGTTCGCCTCGCTGGAGATGAGCCAACCGATCCGGAAGCCGGGGACGGCGTAGGTCTTGGAGGCGCTCGAAGCGACGACCACGCCGTCGAGCGAGGGGGCATGCCGCAGGGCCGAGGCGTACTCCACGTCGTCCAGCATCAGGCGGTCGTAGACCTCGTCGCTGATCACCGCGATGCCGCGCCGCGCCGCCTCGCGGAGGATGGGCTCGATCGTCTCCTTGGGATAGACCGCGCCGGTCGGGTTGCCCGGGCTGTTGAGCATGATCGCGCAGGTGCGATCGTTCATGGCCTCGATGACCGCCGCCGGATCCACTTGATAGCCGTTGGCCGCGGTGGTGACGATCCGACGCAGCACCCCGCCAGCCTGCTCGATCACGTGGGAAAAGACGAAGACCGGCTCGATGACGATCACCTCCATGCCGGGCCGAACCAAGGCGTGGATGGACATGTACATCGCCTGGCAGCAGCCCGTGGTGATCAGCACGTTGGACGGCTTCAGCGCGATGCCGTAAAGCTGGTTGTAGCGATCGGCCACCGCCTCCCGCAGCGCGGGCAGCCCGGCGTCGAGTTCGTAGCGCGTCCTGCCGTCACGGAGCGCCTTGATGTGCGCCTCGATCACATGGGGCGGCGCGCCGAAGTCGGGCTGGCCAATCGACAGGTGCAGCACGTCCGTCATCTGCGACGCCGTGTTGAACATCAGCCGAATCGGCGAAAAGGGCAGCTTGTCCAGCGAGGGATTGAAGGAAATCGCCTGGGGCAGATCGAGCGGTGAAGTCGCAGTACTCAAGTCGAGCGGTGGTTCAGGGTGAAAAGTGGGGCATCGCGCCCGCACGGGACACCCGGTCCGGAGCACGCGGGCCTCCCGTACGGAGGACCCGCAATCAAGCCTCCAGCCTCCGTATCGTCAACGAGCGATTTCCGGCGTGCCGCGCGATCGACCGGAGGGCAATCAAGGAGCTCCATCACCACGGCCGGCGCCGGTCGATCACGGCCGGCACCGCCGAGGCTCAGAGCCCCTCAGGCCACGTGTCCTGCGGCCGGTAGCCGAGGACCGTCTCCGCCACCGTCAGATCGAGGCGCGTCGTCCGGCGGGGGCGGCTCGTGGCATTTACGATCAGGAAGCGGACGTCCGCAGACGCTTCTACGCAGCACGTGAAGAACCTCCCGATGTCGCCGGGGCTGAAGTAGAAATCCTGGAACCACTCGTCCGCCTCCATGACGGCTTCCTGCCCGGGGCGCGGGCAGCCCCCGATGCGGACGACGATCACCGAAAGGCCGTGCAATTCGACGAAGCCGCGCCCGATGGACTCGAGGAACATCTTCGTCGCCGCGTACCACCCGCGCGGTGAGACGGGATCGGCCTCGCGGATGGGGAATGGCCCGCGAGCCAGTTGCCACCAATTGACCTGAACGCTGCTGGCGAGGATGATCCGGCGAACCCCGGCGGCGCGGGCGGACTCCATCACGTGATGAAGCCCCGCGAGGTTGTTCGGCATCAGTCGGGTCAGGAAGTCCTCATCGTCCGGCGTCGCGGCCAGGTGCACCAGGCAGGACACTCCGGCCATGGCCCGGTCGACCGCGGCCCGGTCGCTCAAGTCTCCAATCTGGGTGCGCGGCTCGGGCAGCACCGCCGACGGCGCGAGGTCGAAACCGCGCACGTCGTGGCCGCGCCGCAGCAACTCCGCCACGACGGCCCGACCCACCCGGCCTGATGACCCGGTCACAAGGACAGTCTCCATGATCCGCAACGCCTAACCATCGGCAGCGCCGCCTGTCCACCACAATGGAACTCGCCCGTCCACGCCCATACCCTGGGAACACCCTCTGCGGGGGCCTGCGCTCCCGGCTTCCCTCCCTCGGCCGAATGCGGCAGGGTGACGCCATGCGCGCTGTTGCTGCCAGGCCCCTGCCCCGGGCGTGGGTTATCCGGAACTTTCGCTGGACCGTCGTCATGCTCTGCCTCGTCACGAGCGCCCCAGCCGCCGCTCCTCTGCCATCGATCACGGCCACCCGCACCGTGCACGGGCCGCTGATCGCGCCGGAGATGCTGCCGGGCGACGAGGGCCTCAGCATCAACGGACCATCGCTGATCCGCATGCCCGCGTGGATCGAGAAACCCGGCGGCCGCTACCACCTCTATTTCGCACATCACAACGGGAAGTATATCCGACTGGCCTTCGCGGATCGGCCGGACGGGCCTTGGACGGTTCATCGCGGCGGCATCCTGCCGATCACCGAGCAGCGCGCGCTGCGCGGCCACATCGCCTCACCCGAAGCGGTGATTGACGAAGAGACGCGCCAAATCTTCCTCTTCTGCCATGGCGTGCCGCGTGAAGGCGGACCGCAGGCCACGTCGGTGGCGGTCTCCCGCGACGGGATTTCTTTCACTGACTTGGGAACGATCGTGGGACCCGCGTATCTCCGCGTCTTCCGGCACGGCGGAGCGTGGTACGGATTGACGCACTCGGGCGTGCTTCGCCGAGCCGCGAAGCTGGGCGCCCCCTTCGAGCCGGTCGCAACGATCATCGGACCGGAGATCGAGGACGCGGTCGACCCCTCGCTGCGAGGTGAGCCAGGCGCCCCCCCCGCAGCATCGAGACCGACGAATGGCGATGCGCGGTACGGGATCCGACACGTGGGTCTCGACGTGCACCACGGTCACTTGTTCGTCTATTTCTCCTGCGTCGGCCATCGCCCGGAACGCATCCTCTGCACGGTGGTGAACCTCGACGGCCCTCCGGAGAGCTGGCGGGCACGCGGGGTCATCGAGGTGCTCCAACCGGAACAGCCCTGGGAGGGCGCCGACCTGCCGCTGGCCTACTCGCGCGGCGGAAGCACGATCAAGCGCGGCGACAACCGCGTGCGTGAGCTGCGCGATCCCACCGTGTGGCGCGAGGGAGGGACTGCCTGGCTGCTCTATTCGATCGCGGGCGAGGCGGGCTTGGGAATCGCCGACCTGCAAGTGAGGTTCCCCGCGAAGCCGCTTCAGCCGTGACCGTCCCCAGACTCGGTCCGGAATTCCGCCCGCGAAACGGAAGCGTTTAGGCCGTTCCAGGAGGACTTGCGCTCGCCCGGATGCGTAGTCACACCCGCGAATACTCGCCGCTTGACGGCTGGTACGCGGGAGCGTTGCTTCGCTCTTTTCGTGAGACTTGGCAGGAAACTGATCCAGTCGCCCGCTGCCGCCGACGCGTTCTTCCCACACCTCCGCCCGCATCGAGTCGACTCTCTTGCACCGCAGTCCGTTAGGCGGAGCCGTCTGACCGCGCGCACGTTGCCGGGGTATCAACCCCAGAAGGCCAATCGCCCGCCCCCAGTGAACGCCCGGCGGCGTCCCAGTTTTGATGACGCGTCTGCTTACCCTCCCCGGCTGGTTCGAGTGTCCCACCGAGGATCGCGAATTCCAGGTTCAGCGACGGGTCGCTCTCTCGCGCGGCCACACGATCAGGCGCGGGAGATCCCGGATCCCGCGACCTCTGTCACAGGCTCACCGGGTCGTGACGAATCTGGCCCCTTCAACCCAACGGAACCGCACCATGCTTAGCTTCTCCTCTGGAATGACCCGCGCCGTGAATTCGAAACGGGCGATCGCCGAATGCCTTGATGCCGCCCTCGGCGAAGGCCCGCAGCGACCCGCAGGCGTGCTGATCCTGCACGCCTCCCTCGGCCATGATCTGGGCGAACTGGCGGCGGAAGCCCTGCGCCTGGCTCCCGGATCTCTCGTGGTGGGCGCATCCTGCTGCGGGGTCGTCGGCTCGGAAGGCGTCAGCGAATCCATGAAGGCGCTCGGCGTCATGTCGGTCCGCGGCGAGAGCGGCGAACTGGGGATTGCGGCCCTCGACGAGGTGCACGGCGACAACGCCTTCGCTGCGGCCGCCAAGATGGCGCGGGAGGTGAAGCGCCAGGCCCCGCGGGTCAACATGGTCTTCCTGATGGCGTCCGGCATCGACTTCGCCGCCGACCAGTTGATCAAGGGCATCGAGTCCGAACTCGGCCCCGAGGTCACCGTCTTCGGTGCCACCTCCTCGGACAACATGAAGGGCGTGACCAGCTTCCAGCATGCCGAAGGGCGGACCACCGAGCACGGCGCCTGGCTCCTCGGCTTCGCCGATCCCTCGCTGGAGGTCGTCACGCAGGCGACGCACGGCTTCATGGCCTTCGGCTCCCCGATGATCGCGACGCGCACCGAGGGCCATCGCATCCTCGAGCTCAACGGTCGCCCGGCCTGGCCGGAATTCACCGATCGCCTCGGACTGCCGGTGACGGCGACCCCGGGGGACTCGATTCCGATCGGGGCGCTGGCGGAGGAACTCCCACCGACCCTCGCCGCGGAGTACGGAAACCCGCACCTGCTGCGGGTTGTCACCCGCCGCGAGGAGGACGGCACGATGTACTACGCGACGCAGTGCGCCCCCGGCACAAGGCTCTGGCTCACCCGACGCGACGAGCCCGCGATCTTCTCGTCGCTCGAACTGATGATGCAGCAGATCGTCGCGAAGCTCGGCGACCGGAAGCCGGTCGCGGTCTTCCACGCCGATTGCCTCGCGCGCGGACGCTACCTGTTCAACCGGGTGCTGAAGGAGGAGATCGTCGGCCTGATGCAGAGCTCACTCTTCACGCACGGAGAGGTCCCTTGGCTGGGGATGTACGGATTCGGCGAATTCGCCCGCCTCGGCGGCCGGAACGAATTCCACAACTACACGACCTCGCTGGCCGTAATCACCCGCCGGTAGGCCCCACTGGGCTGCTGCATCCGAAGTACGGACCGAGAATGACCGTTTCAGCAACCGAGCTTCAGGAACTCCTCGCCCGCTGCGAGGAACTGCAGCGGAAGGTGACGCGCTTTTCCGTCGTCGAACAAGCGCTGATCAACACCCGGAACAGCGTCGATGACGAGGTGGAGCGCTTCCGCCTCATCCAGAACTACAGCAACCAGTGCCTCGCCGCGCCCACGATGGGCGAGTTCGCCGAGATCACGGCGGAGTCCATCGTCGATGTCTTCCAAGTGGAGTTCGGCGCGCTGCTGGAGTTCGACGCCACGGATCGGGTCTGCCGCATCGCTGCGGCGTGCGGGATGGACCCGCTGCCCGCTGGAATCGACATCCCCTTCGCGTGGCTGGAAGCGCGCCAGCTCACCAGCATCGACGGAAACGACGCCCTGATCGTGGTTCCCGAGACCGGCGATCCGTTCCACCGCCTCGGACTCGTGCAGATCGTGCTCGCGCCCTACTTCGATCCCGCGAAGGCGTTCAGCGGACTGTTGGTCGGCGGGCTGGGGCCGAGAGGAAAGATCTTCTATCCGGAACTCAGCGAGAAGCTCCTGCCCTCCTTCGTCGTCCTCGCCCAACAGGTCGGGTCCCTTCTCTACAACCGCCGCACCTTCCTGCACATGGAGGAGATGGTCCGCAAGCGCACCGCGGAACTTCACGCCGCCTCGCTCGAACAGCGTCGCGTCGAGGAGGCCCTGCAGGTCGCGCAACGGCTCGAATCCGAGGAAATCCGCCGCAGCCGCGACCTCCTCATCGCCACCAACCGCCGGCTCGAGGAGGCCACCGCCCATGCGCACGCGATGGCCGAGGAGGCGCGGATGGCCAATGCCGCCAAGAGCGAATTCCTGGCCAACGTCAGCCACGAAATCCGCACGCCGCTCAACGGAGTCATCGGCATGACTGGCCTCCTGCTCGACACCCATCTCGACGACACGCAGAGGCATTACGCCGAGATCGCCTGCAACAGCGGCAAATCGCTGCTCTCCCTCATCAACGACATTCTGGACATTTCCAAGATCGAGGCCCGCAAGCTCGATCTCGAGATTCTCGACTTCGACCTCACCGCCCTGCTCGACGACTTCAGCCCCATGCTCGCCCTGCGGGCCCAGGAGAAGGGACTTGAGCTCATCTGCAGCGCCTCCCCGGATCTGCCCGTCCATCTCCGCGGCGACCCCGGCCGCATCCGCCAGATCCTCCTGAACCTCGCCAGCAACGCCATCAAGTTCACCCCCGTCGGCGAGGTCATTGTCCGCGCCTCCCTCCACGCCCAGTCGAAGGATGACGTCACGGTCCGTTTCACCGTGAGCGACTGCGGGATCGGCATCCCTTCCGACAAGATCGACGGCCTGTTCCGGAAATTTACGCAGGCGGACAGCTCCACCGCCCGCACGTATGGGGGAACCGGTCTCGGACTGGCCATTTCGAAGGAGCTCGTCGGACTGATGGGAGGTGAGATTGGTGTTCACAGCACGGAGGGACGAGGATCCGAGTTCTGGTTCACGCTCACGCTGCCGAAGCAGACAGGCAGCGAACCTCCGCCCGCGCCCCCTGCCTGGGTCCGCGATGCCCGAATGCTGGTCGTGGACGACAACGCTGCGCACCGCGGGTTTCTGCGCGACCGCCTCGCCGCCTGGGGAATCCGGGTCGCGGCCGCGCACGAAGGGGTCGCGGCCGTGTCCGCCCTCCTGCAGGCCCACGAGGAAGGGGATCCGTTCACCGCCGCCATCGTCGATTTCCAGATGCCCGGCATGGACGGGGCGGCCCTGGCCAAGGCCATCAAGGCCCACGACCTCCTGCGCGGCACACGTCTCGTGATGATGTCCGAAGTGGCCCGGCGCAGCGATCTTGGACGTGCCAAGGAACTCGGCTTCTCGGCGTGCCTGACCAAACCCGTCCGCCAGTCGGACCTGCTTGACATCCTCGGTACGGTGATGAGGCCCGCCTCGCTCGGTGCCCCCGAAGCGTCCCAAGCCTCGCGCGGTCCGGATCTGAAGATCCGACCCGCGGGAGCGCGCATCCTCGTGGTCGACGACAACATCATCAACCAGCAAGTCGCCGCCGGCATGCTCAAGAAACTCGGCCTGCGCGCCGCCTCCGTGGCCAACGGGCAGGAGGCACTCGACGCTCTCTGCACGCTCCCCTACGACCTCGTGCTCATGGATGTCCAGATGCCGGTGATGGACGGCCTGGAGGCCACGCGCCGGGTTCGCAATCGCAGCTCCAGAGTGATGAACCACCGGATCCCCATCATTGCCATGACGGCCAACGCGATGCCGGGCGACCGCGACCTCTCGCTCTACGCGGGAATGAACGACTTCATCGCGAAGCCACTCCAGATGCAGCGTCTGATCGACGTCCTGGACGCGTGGCTGCCAGGCGAAGGCGCGTCGACCGCCTTGAAGTCCGCCGTCGCCACCGGCAGGACCCACGCGGCCCCCTCGCGGGCGGAGCTCGCGGTGTTTGACCGCGAACGCTTCCTCGCCTGCCTCGGCGAGGACCACGCTCTGGCGCGCGAGATCATCCGGGCGATCCTCAACAACCTGCCGGGGCAGATCGAAGAACTGCGCGAACGGATTGAGTCCCGCGACGCCGCGGGCGCCGTTCTCCTCGCCCACAAGATTCAGGGAGGCATCGGCACGCTGGGCGGGGAAACCCTCGCCGCGATCGCCCGCGACATCGAGAGGGCCGGGAGGCTCGGCGACTTTGAGTCCCTCGACCTGAGTCTCGCCGAGCTGCCCGGGCACTACACGCAGCTTCGGCAGGCCATGCAGGCCGAACTCGACCGCGGGACCTGAGGGTCGCTGCCACGAGGTGCCTCGCCGACCCACCACCCCGCGGCAGGCACTTTGCACTCGCCTAAAGGTTTCGGATTTACCACGAAGCACGCAGCCGTGTCCTCTTCGCTCCGCGAACCGCTCCTGCTTTTTGTCGCCGCCGCGGGGGTCCTCTTGTCCGGCTGCCAGCCGCGGCTGTCGTCCGTCGAGCGGGGCATCCGCGAGCAGGTGCTGCACGCCGGCAATGGGGTCGAACCCTCCACCCTCGACCCCCAGCGCAACTCGGGCGCCCCCGAGGCCTTCATCATCAACGAACTCTTCGACGCCTTGGTGGTGGCCGATCCGGACCACATCAACGACGTGCTGCCTTGTGCCGCGGAGCGCTGGGAAATTTCCCCGGACGGCCTGGACTACACGTTCCATCTGCGCCGGGACGGCCGCTGGTCGAACGGCGATCCGGTCACCGCCGAGGACTACCGCGCGTCGTTCGTGCGAATCGTCGAACCCCGTCTCGGCGGGACGCTCGCGAACCTCGCCTACCCGATCGCGGGCGCGGAGGACTACCACCGCGGCAAGTCGAGCGATCCCGCCACCGTCGGCGTGAGCACCGACGGCCCGTACATTTTTCGCATCCGCCTCCGGGCGCCGTTGCCGCAGCTGCTCAACTACCTCGAAACGTATCCATTCGTCGCCGTCCACCGCGCCTCGATCGAGGCCCACGGCGGCTGGACCAACCCCGCGAGCCCCTGGACGAAGCCGGGCAAGATGATCAGCAGCGGTCCCTACCGACTCAAGGAGTGGCAGCCCAATCACCCCCTCGTCATCGAGCGCAACCCGTACTTCCGTGCCGCGGCGACGATCCGCCTGCGCGAGATCCACTTTCACCCGATCGACAGCATCGAGACCGAGGACCGCGCCTACCGCACCGGCCAGCTGCATTACACCTCCACCGTGCCGACAACGAAGCTGCCGGTGTACCGGCACGACCTACCCGCCCAGCTTCACGTCACGCCGCGCCTCGGCTTGCACTATCTCAACGTCAACACTGAGCATCCCGTGCTGCGTGACCCCCGGGTGCGGCGCGCCCTCGCGCTGTCGATCGACCGCCAGCTCCTGGCCGACAAG
>CAZEJZ010000049.1:0-11530 GCA_964512415.1 uncultured Opitutaceae bacterium | reverse complement strand
GATCGTACTGGAAGAAGATGCGCCGCTGGTGGTCGACCACCGCCCGGTGGGCAGGTGTGAGCTGGACCGGTGCATCAGCCGCGCGCACTGCGGTCAGCAACGCGACCTGCATCACGGTGAACAGCTGAAGGGTGAGCCTCAAGGAACGCTCCCTCCCCGAATGGAAGAATCCTGATGGTCGCCGGAGTACTGATGGAAACACCGTTCAGGGCAGGCTTGCGGAAGCAATCCCCAAAGAGAAGTCCTAGCGTTCACGGCCGCTGATCAAGGCTTAACCGAGCCGTTCGTGGATAACTCTTCCAGTTTCCCGAACATAATGCGCTCCTTCATCGACGGGGATCCATCGCCCTGCGTAACCACCAACCAGACCGCTCCCTCGTGCTCGGTAAAGGCCGGATACTGGAACGACTTTACGCTTTCGAAGCGGTATTTCCTCTCCCATGTCACTCCGTCCACGGACACATCGACGTTGAAAACGCTGCGCCTCACATCCCCGACTCGAGTCGCCTCCTGCCAGCCGAGGTAATACACGCCTCCGAAGCGGTCGAACGTCGGCTTGGAGTTCGTGCCGTTGGTCACCCACGGCCGCGCCTCGGCCCTCTTCCACACGCGGCCGTCGTGGCTCGTGGTGAACAGGTAATTCTTGTCGCCGCCTTCCTGGCGGCAAATCGCCATCCAGGAGCCATCCGGAAGACGGTTGGCGGCCGACTCCGTGAGGCTGAGCTCGAACGGCTCGTTGTAGTGACCCACCACTTCCAAGGTGTCGCCCGCAGGGTTGAACACGATCAAGGCGTTCAGGGCACCGACAAAACTGTTAAGGACCGCGTAGGTTCTGCCTTCGAATGTTTTGAAGGAGTCGAGTAATTCGAGGTGGTTATCCTTCGCGGCCCTGAGGTAGCCAAGCCTAGCGGCGTCGGCGTGCAGGTGCTGAGGCTGGAGGTCAAACACGCCGCTAGGGGTCTTCAGCTTCGCCCGGTGAGCGCTCGCGGCGAACGTCTGAGTGCGTAGGTCAAAGTCTCGAAAGTACATCTGGGATTGACCACGGCCCGGCTGCTCGCTGCTGAAGAAGCAACGGATGGTATGTTCGTCAATCCGCAGCATTCCGGACGCAAAGCACGCGCCGCGCGGCAGAGTCTCGTTGGAAAAGGACTGACCTGACTGCGCGAACTTGACGAAGCGGTCAACCGCTCCCGTCTTGTAGTCAACCACCGCCAAGGCGGAGTAAACGAAGTCCCACTCGTTGTGCTCCCCGTCGCGGACGTCGTTTGCCAAGGTGGTAACATACGCTCGATCGCCGATCAGGATCAGCTTCGCCCCGTGGGCGCCCTTGACTTCAGGAGGCGTGATCCGCACCAACCCGGCCATCACCTTGTCCGCCGCCTCCTTCGGGTTCCATTCCGGGGGAAGAATGCTGGAGGGGCGCGCTGCGGTCAGCTTCGCGTGGGCGCCGATCAGCAAGAGCGAGAGGGCAGCGAATCGACAGATGAGCAATTTCATGGATGTATCGGATTTAGGGTTGGTTTGCGGTCCCAGGAACGGCTACCAGTTGCGCGTCACGGCCGCGAACACCTGCCGCGGAGGTGTGTAGTTCACGCCAGTCGAGAACGCCATCGCCTCGATGAAGTAGTCGTCGAATACGTTGTTCACCTGCAAGTCGAAGGTGTAACGTTTCCACGTGTATCCGACGCCGACGTCTGAGCGACTTTGGGGTGCGATGCGCAGGAGGTTGTCCACGGTTCCCCACATCTCGCCGAACTTGACGTATCCCGCGCGGACGGAAAAGCCCGGCTGACCAGGCTCATGAAAGCTGTACTTGACGGCGGCTCTGAACTCGGTTCGAGGCACCGAGTTCATAAAGACCTTACCGGTCGCAATGATGTTGGACGTCTTCGTGTCCGCGTAGGAGGCGACGATCTCGGTTCGGCTCGTGACGCTGCCGAACACCTGGATCTCAAATCCCTTTGCCTGCTCCCCTTGGCTGAAGAAGACCTCGTTGAAGGCAGTTCCATCCGGCAATGTCCGGAGAATATTCAGCGCCTGTCCACGGCGGGTGATATCGAAGGTCGCGAGGGTGGCACTCAGCCGGCCGCCAATCAACTCCGCCTTGACACCGGCTTCTCTCAAACGGCCGTCGCGGCCAGCGGTAATGGTTTCCCGCGACCGGGGATCTGAGGCTGGCAGGAGGGGAAAGCGGAGAATCGTGGTGGGCTCCTGCTTGTCCTCGCTCTGAACCCCGTAGAACGAGAGCCAGCGTGTCGGGGATAGCGTGATGCCATAGCGCGGTGACGCTGTGTACGATCCCCACTGGTTGACCACCAGCAGCGGGCCCGCCGTACGCACGGAGAAGGCCTGCCTCGAATAGCCCTCGTCGAAGCGGACTCCGGCCATGAGCTTTACCCGGTCCTTGAAGAGTGAAAGCTGGTGTTGGGCAGCGACTCCAGCCGTTTCGAGCTTGGTGATGCTTGCGTTGTCGGCATAGACGCTCGTGGGTCGGGCTCCGTACACCGGTCGCGTAATGTTGAAGGCAGGCAAGGTTCCCAGCAGTGTCGAGCTATCCAATTCCTTCCGGCCGTATTCATACGCAATCAACGAGATGTTCTCCGCCTGCAGGAACCGATATTTCGCCACCAACTCACCCTGGATGAAGTACTGGTTGAAAAGGTCCTTGAACTCCCGGTACTGACGGCTGCGGATCATGTCTCCGGCGGCGTTGAACGACACCACCGGGCTCGGTTCGATCCAGTATCGCAACGAGTCCGAGGCCACATACTGGAGTCCCTGACGGAAGGTGAATACGTCGTTGAAGCGATGGGTGGCGGTAAGCAACCAGGAGTTCTGCTCGTGCATGGATTTCTCCCACTCCTCGCCGCTCCAGTTCGCGCCCCTCGGAGTGATCTGATCAACAAGCGACGCGGGATTTCCCGGAGTGCGCCGCGTAAGGAAGGTCGTTTGTCCGCCGGATCCAGGGATTCGGAAACTGCCGATCGTGCCCGACAAGCTCAACTGGGTCCGCTCGCTCAGGTCCCAGTCGATCGTCGGATAGGCGACCGCTTTACGGGTTTTCTGGAACGGTTTGAATCCCTCGCTGTCCTGTGCGACCCCAATGACGCGGTAGCGCAACGATCCGTCGGAACTGAGGGGGCCGGTCGCATCGGCAACCGCACGATAGAAGTCGAATGATCCAACGGTGACGGTGATCTCGCTCTGCGGCCTCCGCTCGGGCCGCTTCGTGATGAAGTTGACCGCCCCGCCCACCTCGCCCCGACCCGCAACGGCGGAGGCGGGCCCCTTGATGATCTCGATCCGTGCAACGTTCGCCAGATCCCCGCCGTTCTGGGTTCCGTTGCTGTCGCTGGTCAGGCGAAACCCGTCTTGGAACAGATTCTGCACCAGGAATCCGCGCACGAATAGCTGGTAGGGAAAGGTTGGAGATCGTTTCGAAACTCCCGGGACGTACTTCGCGGCGTCGCTGAGAGTGTAGGAAAAGGTATCCTTGAGAAACGCCGCCGTCACCACGCTCACGGATTGCGGGATTTCCCTCAGCGGCATCGCAAATCGAGTCGCCGAACTGCTGGTGGACACCCCGTAGCCGGAGTTTTCCTGCGCATTCACCTGAAAGACGTCTAGCGTGATCGCCTCGTCCTTCGGGTTCGCGGTTTTCGGGGGTGCGACGGTCTGGGCCGATAGACTCGAAACGAATGCAAGGGCAAGGAGGGATATGGAGGGAGTTTTCACGGTGCTTTGGTTGCGGGGTTCAACAGGCGCAATGAGCTCTGACCACGAACGCCATATCGCCGTTCGAACTCTGAACACAATCAGGGCTCGCGGAACATCGTTTCCACAAATGGGGATTCCGGTTAACTTTCCGACCCGACGCTTCACGTGGGAGCATCCGCAGTGACATGGAGCGCCCGAGAGCGCCGACGCGATCGCAGCCCCGATCCGGATTCTCCGCGCGGAAACGATGTTCCACAATGAGCCGTCGCCGAGGGCCATACTTCTCGCCATCAGAACGTCTCTTCACGCGCGGTCACACTCCTCCGGCCTCGCCAAAATCCATGAACGAGCCTTCCTTTGCGGCAACCGCCCCCGACCGCAGCGAGACCAGACGCTCGCTGCCTAAGCCAAGTGTAACCCACGGCATCATCATTGCCCTCTGGATGCCGACCCTCGAAGGCGGTGAGCCCGATCGACCGGCGCTGGCCCGGCATATCAGTTGGTTACGGAGCAAAGGGATCCACGGCATCCTCGCCCTGGGCACCACCGGTGAATTCCCCAGGTTCAACGTGGGCCAGCGTGAGCGCATGCTCGCGGAGGTTCTCGCGCTGTCGGAGTCCCTGCCGGTGATCGCCAACATCAGTTCAATCAGCCTTGAGGAGGTCATTTCGCTGGGCCGCTCCGCCCGACGCATGGGGGCGTCGGGCGTCGCCCTGCTGCCGCCTTGGTTTTTCCCGATCCCCCAGGATGACATGCTTGAGTTCTTCCTGCGGGCAGCCGACGCGGTCGAGCTGCCGCTCTACCTCTACAACTTCCCGGAAATGACGGGTAATCGCATCGGCCCCGAGGTCATTTCCGAATTCGCCCGGCGCGCGCCGCTGGCCGGCTTCAAGCAGAGCGGTGGTGAACTCAGCTACCATGCGGAACTCATCGCTCTAAGCCGGCAGTTCGGATTCGGAGTGTTCACCGGGGCCGACCCCCTCTTGGCTCAGCTTCTCTCCGACGGGGTGGTGGGGTGCGTCAGCGGATACGGTAACTTCGCCCCCGAGTACCTCGTCGACGTATTCTCCGCTCACGTGGCAGCGCGCCCGCAGGAGGCAGCCGCCGCCGCGGCGAGATTGCGCCGGGTGGGCGAAATAGCCGGAACCCTCCCCGTGCCCCTGAACGTGCGTAGCGGCATCGAAGCGCGCGGGATTCATCCGGGAGCATGGAAGACCGTCTGCGCCGCCAGTACCATGCAGTCCTACCGTACTGGGATCGCCGCGTTCCGGGAGGCCTTCCACACGTGGAACCTGCCCGCCTTCGAGCGTGGGTGATCCGCGTCGCTGCAAACGATCGTTTTTGTGACCATGAAAAAGTTCCTCAATCGACCTGAATCGTTCGTTGACGACATGATCGAAGGACTGCTCCTCGCCCAGCCGGGCAAGCTGAAGAGCGTCCGCCCTGATCGGCGAGCCCTGACCCGTGCCGATGCACCACGGCCGGGCAAGGTGGGCATAGTGACCGGCGGAGGATCCGGACATCTCCCGCTCTTCCTCGGCTACGTCGGACCCGGAATGCTCGATGGAGTTGCGGTGGGCAACGTGTTTGCCTCACCGAGCGCGAAGCAGATGCTGGATGCCACGCGCTCAGTCTCGGGCGGAGCCGGGGTGCTCTACATCTACGGCAACTACGGCGGCGACGTAATGAACTTCGACACAGCGGCAGAATTGGCTGGTCGAGAGGGAATTCGAGTCGAGACCGTCGTCGGCACGGATGATGTGGCTTCCATGCCCGCAGGTGCCGAGTCCCAGCGCCGCGGCATCGCCGGCATCTTCTTCCTCTACAAGACCGCCGGGGCAAAAGCGGAACAAGGAGCCTCGCTGGATGAGGTGACGCGCGTGGCGAAGAAGGCCAATGCGCGGGTGAGGACCATGGGCGTCGCGCTCAGCCCTTGCATACTACCGGCCGTCGGGAAACCGAACTTCACCGTGAAGGATGGTGAAATGGCGATCGGCATGGGGATTCACGGCGAGCCCGGAATCGAGTACGGCCGGATCGAGACCGCCGACAGCGTCGCCCAGAAGCTCGTGCAAGCGATTCTGGCCGACATGCCGATCCCTGCGGGCGAGCGGGTCGCGATCCTTGTGAACGGACTGGGGGCGACCCCCCTGGAGGAGTTGTACGTGGTCTATGCCACCGTCCACCGCCTTTTGCTCGAGCGCGGTATCGCTGTGCATGCAACCTACGTCGGGGAGTACGCCACCTCGCTTGAGATGAGCGGGCTTTCCGTTTCCGTCCTGTCGCTCGATGATGAACTGCAGTCGCTGATCGATGCGCCATTCGAGACCCCGTTCCACGTCCAGTTCCAGCAAATCCGATGAATCACGAGCGAAACGCGGTGAGCGCGCATGATCTGCGAGCGGCCTTTCATGCGATCGCGTTGCTGATGGAGCAGAACCGAGAGTGGCTCTGCCAACTCGACGGGGACTTGGGAGACGGCGATCTGGGGCTTACCATGTCGGCCGGTTTCCTCGCCGTTGCGGGTGGACTCGATAAGCTGGAGGTCTCGGATGTCGGCCTCCAGCTCGACGCCGCAGCTGACATCATGGGCGATACCGTCGCGTCGACGATGGGGACCCTGCTCGCCGCCGGCTTCGCCGAAGCCGCCCGTTCATGCAGAGGAAAGCAAGCGCTCTCGTTGCCAGACCTGGGCGCGGTCGCTCAAGGCATCGCGGACGGCGTCGCCCGCCGCGGCAAGGCGAGACCGGGGCAGAAGACCATCCTCGATGCCTTGCAGCCGGCGGCTGACGCCTTGCATCGCGCGGCCGCCGAAGGCACCAGCATCGCGATCGGCCTTCAGCGTGCCCGGGCTGCAGCCGAACGGGGAGCACGGGAATCCGCCGCCCTCCAGGCACGTCACGGCCGGGCCGCCCGGTACCTTGAGAAGTCGAAGGGCAAGCCCGATCCGGGAGCCGTAGCCGGTTCGCTCATTTACGAGGGCCTCGCTTCTCTGGCAGGCACGGCAGGCGGTCAGCCTTCGACCCAGGCACCGTCCAGCAGCAGCGCATAGGGATGCGGTGGACTGCCGCGTTCATGACGGTGGATCTGACCGACCGTCATTTCCACCGCCGCTCGACCCACCAGCTCCGGAAGCTGGTTGACCCCCCATGAACCGGGCTCCCTCCCTCCAAGCGTCAGCCAAACGATTCGGGCCGGCGAGTTTTCCTGACGAATCCAGTCGGCGACCTTGCTCTCTGCGAGAAGGACTGCGTCCGGTCTCTCGTCTGCCAGCCAGCGGCGGAAGATGGAACCCTCGTCACCGGGAGCCAATAGCGGGCGAAGTCGTTCCTTTTCCGGCCAATCCAGCTGCCGCGCCAGATAGCCACCGTACCACTTCCCCTCCACGCGACGACTGTGGGATGCTGTAAGAGCGAGACCGATACGTTTGAATCCCTTGGACCTCAGGCGGTCGCACGCGAGCTGAACGCCCTGAAAGTGATTGTGCGAAACCCGATGAACGGCAGGGGAACGAAGGCTGGTTCCGATCGTGACCGCGGCGAGGCCCCGAAGATCAATCGGGAACTGCATCGACGACTCGGGAACTGGCGGAAGGATGATGCCCCACTGAGTACGAGCCGCGAGAATGTCCCGCAACCGGGCCGTGGGGATACGTTCCGCGATGTTCTCGTAGACTTCGACACCATAGCCCAACTCGGCCGCACGCGCTCGCACTCCCTGCAGATGCTGCGCCCAGTAGGGAACGGCACGCACCGCGTGGCCCAACGGCCACAGGTCGATCCAAGCGAGGTGATAGGGGTCCGAACGGCGGCGCCGGTTGTGAATCTGGGCCATCAAGACGGCGACCAGCGGATGGGGAGCATAGCCCACCTTGCGCGCAGCCGCCCTCACCCTCTCCGTTAGTTTCGCGGAGATGGATGGGTCTCCACGCAGCGCCTTTGAGACCGTTGATCGAGCCACGCCAGCCCGCTTGGCTACGTCCGCCATCGAGACTCCGCTCAGCTTCATCGAAACGATGTTCGACCGGCGCATCTTGCTGTCAACGCGATCCCAAATTGACCTATCAGGAGTCTCCCACGTCGAGCGTTAGCATCGTCCGCCCCAAAGTCACTCAGCCGAATGAATCAGCCTATCTCCCCAGAAGAAACTCTCCGACTGGTCATGCGAAAGCTCATGCCCTTGCTGATGCTGGGCTACCTGATCGCCTACCTGGATCGATCAAACATTTCGGTGGCAGCCCTGCAGATGAACGCCGATCTGGGTCTCACTGCCCAAATGTACGGCCTTGGCGCCGGCCTGTTCTACGTCACGTACGTGATTTTCGAGGTCCCAAGCAACATGATCCTAGCCCGCGTCGGGGCCCGAATGTGGATCGGACGAATCATGATCTCTTGGGGATTGATAGCCTGCGGAATGGCATTTGTACAAACTCCCGGCCAACTCTACTCGATGCGGCTTTTACTCGGCGCAGCCGAGGCGGGCTTCACTCCCGGAGTAATTTACTACCTAAGTGGGTGGTTCCCAGGCAGCACTCGAGCTCGGGCCATGTCGTGGTTCTACACGGCCGCGGTCCTCGCCTCAGTCGTAGGGCTACCGATTTCAGGTGCCCTGCTGGATCTACACGGCCTACTGGGTTGGGCAGGATGGCGCTGGCTCTTTTTTTTAGAAGGACTTCCGGCGATCCTCCTCGGCGCCCTCACGCTTAAGTTGCTTCCAGATCGACCGTCGGCAGCAGCATGGCTGAGTCAGGATCAGGCGACCTGGTTGGAGACCCAGATAGCGGCCGAGTCCTCGGGTCGAAAATCGAGCAAGGGAGGGCCGCATCTGTCCGAGATCTTCTCCGACTCTCGTGTGTGGCTCTTGAGCCTGTTCTGGCTGCTTCAGGCCTTCGGCACAACCGGTGTCACGCTCTTTCTTCCGCAGATCCTCAAGCTCGTTTCGGGGAAGTCCGATTTCGTGGTCACCCTGCTCTCCGCACTTCCCTTCGTGCTGGCGTGTGGACTCATGCATCTGAACGGTCGGCGCTCCGACGCGAGCGGCGAGCGACGTCTTCACTTGGGCTTGCCGCTGCTGCTGGCCGGAGCGCTGCTTACTGCGAGCGTATTCGTTGACTCGGTCGCAATAAGCTACGGGTTGCTGGTGTTAGCGCTAGGATTTAACTGGGCATCGACTCCAGTCTTTTGGGCTGTCGCGACCCGCTATGTCTCAGCCGGAGTGGCCGGAGCAGGGGCAATCGCCCTCATCAATGCGCTCGCGAATCTCTCGGGAGTGGGACTGCCTCCTCTCATTGGTCTCCTCAAGGATCGGACCGGTAACTATGATTCAAGCCTGCTGCTTGTCGCTGTCGCGTTAGCGGCGGGAGGGGTCCTCGGAATTTGGCTAGCCAAAGTTACCACCACACGGAAATCCTAAACTCCTGTCGCTTCGGGCAACCTCGCGGCGAGCGCGTAAACCCCAGAGGGAATATCTATACTCCAGCCCCGCTCGCTCCGGAGCCTCGTCGCCGATCATGAATTCACCCGAGCGTCCCGGCGGCGCCCCAGTCCTCGATTGCCTCACGAATCCCGACGTAGTCTCGATCGCGACCTGCTTGCACGCTCCTCTGACATTGATCGGCCGGATGGCGTGACCGAGATCCGAGAGGGAGTCGACGACCAGCCCGCGAGTGAGATTGCCGCTCGCCTCCGCGATGGCGCGATGGAGGGCAGGGTACGCGTCTATTGTCGCAGACGGCTCCGCTGTCTCCCCCAGTCCGCCGTCCATGTTGCGCAGGCGACGGCGCGGCCATGCCGCCCTCCGCGGGCGGGTCGCGGCGATTACGGGATGACGAGCGTGGTGCCGATGGCGAGACGGTCGGGGTTCGGGATCACCGCCTTGTTCGCGGCGAGGATCTCGTTCCACCGGCGGCCGTTGCCGTAGTAGCGCTGCGCGATGCGGCTCAGCGTGTCGCCGGGTTGCACGACATGCGAACGCGCGGCGGCGGCGGTGCCGGACGACGTGCCGGAGCCGGCGGCCGGGAGGGCCTCGGGAGCGGGGGCGGCGAGAGAGGTCGTGTCGACGGCACCCGGGCGGGTCGGCGAAGACAGCGTGCTCGAGGGTGACGGCGCGAGGATCGCCAGACGAATGCGCAGTTGATTGAGCTCGAGCGCGGTGGCGGCGGCCTGCTGCTGCGTCTGGCGGAGTTGCTCGCGGAGCCGATCGGACTCGGCGGCGGCGGCGGACTTGTCGGCCAGTTCGTTGCCGAGGGACGTCTTGGCCGACTCCATCTCGGTGAGCCGGGCGGTGAGAGCGGCGCGTTCGCCCTCGGCGGTGGCGAGCGAAGCGCGGAGCTGGTCGAGCTCCGCGGACTGCACGGCGTAGCTGCGCAGCGCGGTGGCGAGATTGCCCTCGGCCTCTTCGGCGCGGCGAACCAGGTCGGCGCCCGCCTTGGCATCGGCGCTGGTGCCGGCGGCGAGTTGCTTCTGCAGGAGATCGCGTTCGGCCTCGAGCTCCTTGCGGGCCTGTTCGCTGCGGACGAGTTCGGCGCCCCACTTCTGCTCGGCGGCGAACTTCGCGCGAAGCGTGTCGGCCTCAGCGCTCAGCGTGGCGTACTGCTGTGAGAGGGTCTCGCGGGCGGCGTCGCTCGCGGCGAGCAACTGAGCCTTCGCGGCGAGTTGCGCCTGCAGTTCGCGGGAGCCCGTCTTGGACTTGGCGTCGGCGAGCTCGGCCTCGAGCGCGGCAATCCGCTGGTCGCGCGCGGAAATCTGCTGGTTCAGGTCGGCGATCTTGCCCAGAGCGGCCTCCTTGGTGGCGGCACCTGAGCCCGAGCCCGACGTAGCGGATCCGTCGCCCGCGGGGGAGACGACGCCCGCGACCACGTTGGTGGCGGCGGTGACGACGGCGCCGGCGCCCGCCGCCGCGGCGTTGGCGGCGGTGCCGACGAACGGCGAAGCCTCGCGGGCGGTCTGGGCGAGCGCGGTGCGGCGCGTCTCGAGCAAACGCTTTCCCTCGGCGAGTTGGTCGGGGGAGAGCCGGTCGAGAAGGCGCTGCAGCACCTCGAGGTTGCCGCCCTGCTCACCGGCGAGCGTGAGCCACGCGTAGGCCTCGGCGGCATTGAAGACGGGATCGGCGGAATCGGCGTAGGCGACGCCCAGATTATACTGGGCAATCGCGTCACCGGACTCGGCCTTGGATTTGAGGTCCGCAAGGACGGCGGCCGGAACGGCGGCCTGGGCGAGGCGGCCGGTGAGCGGCAGCGCGAGCAACAGTCCAGCGACGAGGAGGCGGGGGGAAACGGTCGGGAGGCGACGGAAAAGCCGGCGGTGCATCATGGAAGTGAGAACACCCTGCGGCAGGAGCGGCCGTTTGAAAAGCGCGAACCGGACGCGGGGGGCGGGTCGGGCGGACGCGACGGTCCGGAAAAAAGAAGACCCGGACTGTGCGTTGGCACAATCCGGGTCATAAATCTGGCAACGACCTACTCTCGCGGGACCTAACGTCCTACTACCATTGGCTGCTCGGGGCTTAACGGCCGTGTTCGGGATGGGAACGGGTGGGACCCCCGGCATGTGGTCACCAGAAAGGGACTCTCTTCGAAGAAGAGAAAGGATCTAAAGTTTAGGGAAGAAACCTTTACCTAAGGAGGTAAAACAAACGCCCAGAGGCGATTTGCATAAAACTATCAGGGTCATTAGTACCAGTTAGCTGAACGTATTACTACGCTTACACTTCTGGCCTATCAACCGGGTGGTCTACCCGGACCCTGCACCGTCTTGCGACGGATTGTGATCTTATCTTGGGATGGGCTTGGCGCTTAGATGCTTTCAGCGCTTAT
>CAZEJZ010000048.1:0-11551 GCA_964512415.1 uncultured Opitutaceae bacterium | reverse complement strand
GCCGCAGCGCTGCCCGGGGTGCCGTCCTCCTGGCGCTCCCGCGCCGAGCGGATGGTGGCGCAACGGGCGCGGGAGTTTCAGGCGTTGCAGCCGGTGTCCTTCCGCATCGGACGCGGCGAGAGCCTCGGCATCATCGGCCGCAACGGTGCCGGCAAGAGCACGCTGCTCCAGATCATCGCCGGCACCCTCGCGCCGTCGTCCGGCAGCGTCGAGCGCCGCGGCCGCGTCGCCGCGCTGCTGGAGTTGGGTTCGGGCTTCAACTTCGAGTTCACCGGCCGCGAGAATGTCCTGCTGAACGCGGCCTTGCAGGGCGTGCCGCGCCGGGAAGCCGAGGCGGCCCTCGCCGCCGTCGAGGCCTTTGCCGGAATCGGAACCTTCATCGATCAGCCGGTGAAGACGTACTCGAGCGGCATGATGGTTCGCCTCGCCTTCGCCGCCCAGACGATCGTCGATCCCGAGTTGTTCATCGTCGATGAGGCCCTGGCCGTCGGCGATGTGTTCTTCCAGGCCCAGTGCTCCCGTTTCTTCAAGGAACGCCTCGCCGCCGGGATGTCACTGCTGCTCGTGAGTCACGACCTGCCGTCGGTGAAGGCGCTCTGCCGCAACGCCATCGTGCTCCACGAGGGACGCGCCGTCTTCCACGGCCCATCCGCCGAGGCGGTCAGCTTTTTCCACGCGTTGCACAGTTCACCGGAACACCCGCGACCCGCCTCGCCCGCGACGACCACCGCCGCCGCCGCGCCGAGCTCCCTGCCCGCCTCCGAGCGGCGCCAGTGGCGCGCCGGCGCGAGCGAGAGCGGGAGCCGCCAGGCGGAGGTCGTCGGCCTGAAGCTCCTCGACGCCGCGGGCCGGCCCGCGAGCGTGTTTGGCGTGGGAGAACGCGTGATCTGCGATTGCTGGATCGAGGCGCGCGAGCCCCTCGCCGAATTGCAGTTTTCGTTCGAGGTCTCCACACGGCACAACCTCGTGGTCTTCGGCGTGTCGAGCACTCACCTGGAGATTCCGACCTCGACGATCACGCCCGGGGAATGCCTGCGCGTCCGCTTAGAGTGGTCCGCCCACCTCGGCGTGGGTGAGTACCTCGTCGACATCGGCGTCGGCCTCGGCGATCGCGGCGACGGCGCCCCGCGCGCCCTGCTCCACCGCCTTGGTCACGTCGCCTCTTTCACCGTCCACCACGGGCCGTTCAAGCCCCGCTTCTTCGGCGT
The DNA here is from genome assembly GCA_964512415.1 of uncultured Opitutaceae bacterium. Lineage (GTDB taxonomy): Bacteria > Verrucomicrobiota > Verrucomicrobiia > Opitutales > Opitutaceae > UBA6669. The sequence continues at coordinate 10,343 of CAZEJZ010000048.1, read as the reverse complement.
GTCCGATCTGGAGGCTTCCATCCAGATCAACGCGTCCTAAGGCGCGGATTCAGCGCAAAGAAACGCGATGAGGGCGTCGAGTTGCAAGTCAGAGTAATGGGGGTGAGCCTCCATTTTCGCCGTCGCGACGAAGCTCTTCGGACTGCGAACGTAGCGCTTGAAGTAGTCAGAGTTGTGGAGCGCATGGGCCGCGAGCACGTCAAACGGACGGTCACTCTTCGTACCGCCGAACGCGTCGGGAGCGCCGGAGTGGCAACTGGCGCAGGAGTTGATCCAGATCTCGCGCCCCTCGATCGCCCGTGCGGACGGCGCCGCCCAACGGCCTGAAGCAAAGCCCGCGAACGCCGCATCGTAGCGGGCGAGTCTGATCGTGGTCACCCCCCACGGGCGCTTGTGCCCGGCGTCGATGAGCGAGGCGACGGCCGGGGCGACACCGGTGGCGACGCTGATGACGTAGGGACCGGGGTTGAGTTTGAGGCTCGGAGGCGGCCACTTTTCCGGACCCACCCCGTCAATCGCGAGAATCAGAAAGGGGCGGAACTCCTTGATGAAGGCGGTGCGATAAACGGAGGCGTAGCCGTCCGTGCAGGTGGCGAGGAGGGTATCAGCGCCATCACTACGCGGGAGAGCGTCCCAGAGGTCGGAGAGAAAAACGACGGTGACTTCTTGTTCGCCCCCGACGAATCCGCCCTTGAGGGTGGAGGTGGGAAGTTTCGCGAGATCGGACCACCGGATGAATCGCGTCGCGTCGGCCGGCGCTCCGGCGATCAGGCCGGTCACCGCAAGGTCAGTCGGCGAGGTCCGGCTCGGGTGAAGCTCAAGCGCGCGAGCTGCGGAACAAAGCGCGGCAAGGGCAAGAAGAGCGACGAAAGCACGCGGCGAATTCATCGGCATCACTCCACTACGAGCCCATTCACCGGGTTTCGCAACGCTGGAGGTGCACCTCGGGAGTCGATTTCTTGAGCGAAAACCCAGCCGGGGAGCGCGGGCGCTCCGATCCGGACGCGACGCCTTCGTGCGCTCGGACTCAGCGTCATTCCGGCTCTGGCGCGACCCTGCCTCGCTCGCCGCACGCCGAGGAACCGGTCCGCGTCGCAAACAGCGGCGGGATTCAGCCACCTCGATGCGCCGACGACGATGGAGCCTCCGCGACGGCGGATGGCGAGTCCGGGCGCCGCCGGGCGCGCATCACGGCGCGGTCACGATCTCGATGCCGCTGATGCTCGTGTTCTCGCGCTGAGGGGTGAACTTGAGGGTGAGCTCGCCGTCGGCGATCGTGACGGGGACGGTCTCCACGAGCGCACGGCGCGCGCCGCCAGCCTTGGCGAAGACATCGTAGTCTTTGAAGGTCTTGCCCTCGACATCGAAGCTGAACACGCACTGGCCCGGACCTTCGATGCTTTCGTAGGTGACGGCAAAGTGCAGCTTCACGATGTAATTGCCGTTGGGCAGCGTGCGGGAGAAGCGGGTGAAATCGAAGCGCTCGGCCTGGTAGAGGGACGGGATATCGGTGTTCGCGATGGCGACGCCCGGGCGGTGGTTGGTCTCGCCATCGACGAAGCCCTCGCCGGCAAGCCACGTGTGGCCGCGCTCATCTTTGAGCGGAGCAGAAAAACCGGCGGCGATGCGAATGGTGGCGGGTGACGTGTCGGGGGCGGAACCGGCGACCCCCAGCCCGAAAGCGAGGGGGGCGAGAGCGGTACAGACAAGGCGGAGGCGGCGAGCAAGGTACATGGAACTTAGGAATCGGGAGGTGAGCGGAGAAGCAGGGATGCCGGGCGGCGCCAGAATCATGCTGAATATGGCACTCCCGTCGAGCATTGCCCGTGCCGCACCCCGGGGAGGTGTGGACCGGCCGACGCTCGCGCCGCAGCGCGGCCGCCTCACCTGCTCGCCCTGCTCAGCGTTCGTCGCGGCCCGACCGCCACGCCCTCACGTGCGGTTTTCGCGCGGCGGTGCGCCTACGGAGTCTCCCGCCCAACTCGGGAGCGAGACAACGAACTCCGTCCAGTCGTCGCCGGAGCTCGCAAGCTCGAGGCGACCACCGTGGGCGCGGATGATCTCGCGGGAGAGACTGAGCCCGAGCCCGGCGCCGCCGGTCCCGGAAGCCTGCCGCGCGGGATCGGCGCGAAAGAAGCGGTCGAAGATCCGGGAACGGTCGCCGGGAGCAATGCCGGGCCCGGAGTTGCCGACGGTGATGATGACATCCGCGCCTTCGAGCCGCAGGGCGAGGTGCACGCGGCCTCCCGGGCGGTTGTACTTGAGCGCGTTGCCCACGAGGTTCTGCACCGCCTGCTCCAGCAGCACGGCATCGGCGAGGATCATCGCCCCCGGTGCGACAGCGTGCTCGATCGCGACTTGCGGGGCGAGCGCCGAGGCGTCTTCCAGGACATTCCCGAGCAACGCCGAAACGTTGACCGGCTCCCGGTGCAGCTCGAGCCGACCGGCATCGGCGAGGGACAGCAAGAGCAGCTTCTGGACGATCGCCTTCAGCCGCTGCACTTCCTCGAGCAGGCTGATGTAGACGGCCTGTTGCGGAGCACCGGGGGCGGAGGAGGCAAGGGCCTGCTCCAGCTCGATCTGGAGCAGAGCAAGCGGGGTCTTGAGTTCGTGGGAGGCGTCGGCACTGAAGCGCGTCGCTTGGTGAAAACTCGTCTCCAGACGGTCCATCATCGCGTTGAACACCGTGACCAAGCGCTGGAACTCCCGGTCGTTGCCCCCGACGGCGAGGCGTTGGTCGAGCCCGCGCGCAGTCACGCGCTCGACCGCGCCGGTCAGGGCCTGCACCGGCCGCAAGGCGCGTCCCGCGAAGAACCATGCCCCCCCGCCGACGACGAGCAGCAGCACCGGCAGCGTGGTGAGGAAGCGATTGCGCAGCTGCGTGAGCTCCGCATTGAAGCCATCGATATTGGCCGCCACCACGAGCGTGGTGTACGGAGAACCCATGACGCCAAGCCGCCACGCATGGTCGCCCGAATCGAAGGTGACGAAGTACGGCTCCTTGCGCGGCAGCGCGGGATTCGCCGCGGAAATGGGGTCACGCGGACGCGGCGGCGGCGGGATCGGGTCGTAGGTGCGACCGCCCTCGTAGGCGGTCGGTCGCTGGAGGCGATCCGGATCAATCCACTGAGGCCATTGCGGCGAGCGGTAGAGCTCGCGCCCGTTGGTCTCGACCCAGAGCGCATAGCCGACCGAAGGATCGGTGCCGGAGACGAAGCCCAACGCGCCGTCGAGGCGCTGCCAATGCGAGTCTCCGACCACGCGCTCGAGGTTCGCCGCCCCGAGATTGCGCAGCTCGCGGTCGAGACGATCGAGGTTGAAGCGCAGCGTGAGCCGCCACGCCAGCGCACCGGTGCCCGCGATCAGGATTCCCGTCAGCAGGCCGGCCAGCAGGGCGAGCTTGAGGCGGAACGACGTCACGGCGCGGAGGCGGAGGGCTGCACCGGTGCAGGAGACCCGGACGGCACGGCCCGCGCGCGGTAGCCGACCCCGCGCACGGTCTCGATCAGGGCCGGTCCAGCCTCACCGAGCTTCTTGCGTAGGTGCTGCACGTAAACGTCGATCAGGTTGGTGCCGGGATCGAAATGGTAGTTCCACACGTGCTCGCAGATCTGCGCGCGGGTGAAGGTGCGCCCGGGCGAGCGGAGCAGGTAGGTGAGTAACGCAAATTCCCGGGCGGTGAGTTCGACGGCGCGATCGCCGCAGCGGACGTCACGCGTGAGGAGATTCACCGATACCTCGCCGTTCTGGAGGATGCTGGCGGGCTGCCCGGCACTGCGGCGGATCACCGCGTGTAGCCGCGAAATCAGCTCCTCCACGTAGAACGGCTTGGTCAGGTAGTCATCCGCCCCGAGATCCAGCCCGGCGAGGCGCTCGTCCAGCGCGCTGCGCGCCGTCACCAGCACGACCGGTACGTTCATTCCCCTCGCCCGCAGCTGGCGGAGAATGCTCAGGCCGTCGCGGCCGGGCACCATGATGTCGAGCACCAGCGCGTCGTAGCTGCGCGTGGTCGCCAGGGTAAAGCCTTCGTCGCCATCGGCCGCATGGTCGACCACGAAGCCGCGCGCCTGCAGGCCCTTGAGCGTAAGGGCGGCCAGCTTCGGATCGTCTTCCACCAGCAGCAGTTTCACCTCCCTGCATCCGCCGCACTTTGTCCGTCCGGGTCAAGCGGGGAAAGATGAAGGTATTTTAATGCGGCCACCCGAGTCTCCTTCACGGATGTCGGTTTAGCTCTCCGCATGCGGTACGCCCGGCTCGCCCTTTCCTTCCTCCTCGTCGCGAACGTCTGGGCGGAGACGCCGGAAGCACGGGCTCCCGACACGCGGCGTGGTCCGGGCCGGAACGCGCGGGGTCCGGTCAAACCGACCCTCGCGGATACGGTCCATGCCCAAGTCTATGCCGACAACTGGTTCGCCCTCTGCATCAATGGCAAACTCGTCGCCGTCGACTCGATCGACTTCCTTCCTCACAACGTCGTATCGGTGGATTTGTTGCCCGAGTACCCAATGACCATCGCGGTACTGGCGAAGGACAACGCCGACCCGGCCACGGGACTGGAGTACGGCGATCACATCGGGGACGGCGGCTTCATCCTGAAGTTCTCCGACGGGACGATCACGGATGGTTCATGGAAGGCGCGTTGCTTCTTCCGCGGGCCGATCCACGGCGACGTCAGAGCCCCGCGGGTGGAACACACGCCGATTCCCGCAAACTGGTTCGCGGTGGACTTCGACGACCGGGACTGGACTCGGGCGACCGAGTATTCGGAGCAGCAGGTGCGACCAAAGGAAGCCTTCCATCGCGCCGACTTCGCGGGAGCCAAGTGGATCTGGTCGGAGAGCCTCGAGCTCGACAACACCGTCATCTTCCGCACGCGGATCGAGCGCCCGGGGTGGCGTCCGGCCTGGACGACCCGACCGGACCTCGACGTCGGGGGAATCCCGCTGCCGTGAGCCACCCGCCGGGCATGAACGAGGCTGGATTAACGCTTTTTAACCCGAATCCACGCCGACGATTAATACCCGTGTGCGAGGGTGAGATCATGCGGGTCGTATGTCTCATGGCGGCAGCGTGGTTCCTCTGCGTCGGTGGCGTGCGCGCCGCCGACGCCGATCCGGCGCGCCTCGTGAACATCGCCACCCGGGTGGCGGTGGGCGGGACGGCCGGCACGCCGATTCCCGGCTTCGTGCTCGCAGGCGCAGGCAGCAAGTCGGTGCTGGTGCGGGCCGTGGGACCGACCTTGGCCAACTTTGGCGTTGAGGGTGTCCTCGCGGATCCGCTTCTCTCGCTGGTGAACGGGACCACGACGGTGGCGACCAACGACGACTGGGCCGCCGCCGATGCCCAAGCCATGCGCAACGCGGGTGCCTTCGCGCTTGGTGCGGCGAGTCGCGACGCGGCCTTGGTGATGCCGCTGACTTCCGGCGGTTACACCGCACCCGTCCTCGCGGCGAATCAAGGCAACGGCGTGGCGCTGGTCGAAGTCTACGACGCGGCCCCGGGGACGGGTCCGACGATCATCAACGCGTCCACCCGCGCCTACGTCGGCACAGGCCCAAACATCCTCATTCCCGGGTTCGTCATCGGCGGCTCGGGCCAACTCCGCCTGCTGATCCGGGCCGTCGGGCCGTCCCTGGCTCAGTTTGGCGTGCCCGACGTGCTGGCGGATCCCATCGTCACCCTGTTCTCCGGGCAGACAGCGATCGCTTCCAACGACAGCTGGTCGAGCGCGGCCAACGCGGCCGAGGTCACGGCGGCGGCAACGGCGGTCGGGGCCTTCCCCCTTCCCTCCGGCAGCCGCGATGCCGCCCTTCTCGTCTCCCTCGCGCCCGGTTCCTACACCGCCCAGATCCGGGGCGTCGGCGACACCACGGGAACCGCCCTGATGGAAGTGTACGTCGTGCCCGCGGCAAGCGGTCCCACCGGCCTGGCGGCGATCGACGTCACCGCCTCACCGCAAGCCCCGAGCTACGCGGACAAAGTCTTCGTCACCGCCCGCGGCCAGCCCGATCCAGGCGGCACGGTCGCGGGCCTGCGGCTGAATTACACGGTCGGCGCCGCCGCAAACGCGGTGCCGGTCACAGTCACGATGCTCGACGACGGCCGCAGCGGCGACGGGGCGGCCGGCGACGGCGTATTCGGCGCGGCGATCCCCGCTCAGGCCGCGGGCACCGCCGTAAGCTACGGGGTCACGGCGTTCGACGCCGTAGGCAAGACCGCGAACGCGCCCGTCGCGACCTACACCGTCTCGGCGTCGCTCATCGACGGGACCTTCTCCGCTTCGGAACTGCTCGGCATCGCGACGGAGAAGAGCGTCACGCTCGCACTGGAAGCGACCGCAGCCTTCGAGATGTACGCCGAGATCGGTCAGGGCTCGGGCGCGTACACCCTGCAAACCCCGGTCACGCTCTGGCCCGCGGACGCGACCGCGGAGTTTGTCCTGCAGGCCCCGCCTGGAAAACCAGCCCTCGCGGCCGGGACCCGGCACTACTACCGCGTCCGCTACCGCTCGCCCGGCGAGACGACGTTCCGCGCGCGGGGCGAACGCAGCTTCGTCACCCAGCGGGCGCGGACCGAGCCCTTTACCTTCACGGTCACCGCCGATCCGCACCTCGACGAAATGACCAGCCGCCCGCTCTTCTCGCTGGCGATGCGCAACATCCTCGCGGACGCGCCGGACTTCAACGTCGACCTCGGCGACATCCTCATGTCGGACAAGATGGCGACCATCCTCCCGGGCCTGCCGATCAACTACGGCCTGATCGAATACCGGGCGGTGACGCTCCGCAACGCGTTCGCCGAGGCGTGCCACTCGGTGCCGTTTTACTTCACGCTCGGCAACCACGAGGCGGAGTACCGCTACGTCTACGAGGCGGATCGCTCGACGGCCAAGGACAACAACGTCGCGAGCTGGAACCTCATCGCCCGGAAGCGCTACTTCCCCACGCCGGTTCCGGATGCCTTCTATCGCGGCAGCAGCGAGACGCGACTGGTGGCGGGACGCAGCGAGTTGCTGGAAAACTACTACGCGTGGGAATGGGGCGACGCGCTGTTCGTCGTGCTGGACCCGTTCAACAACACGGTCACCAACCCCAACTCCAATCCCGCCGACAACTGGCGCTGGTCCCTCGGCCGCACGCAGTACGACTGGCTGAAGGCGACGCTTGAGGGCAGCCGCGCGCGCTACAAGTTCGTCTTCCTGCATCACCTCGTCGGCGGCTTCGAATCGGCCCGGGGTGGCGTGGAGGCGGTGCCACGCTACGAGTGGGGCGGGCGGAACGCGGACGACACGGAGGGCTTCGCGGAGAAGCGGCCCGGCTGGGGCTCGCCCATCCACGCGCTGCTGCGGGCCAACCAAGTGAGCGCCGTCTTCCATGGGCATGACCACTTCTACGGTTACCAAGTGCTGGACGGGATCGTGTACCAGGAGTGCCCGCAGCCGGGCACGTCCAACTTCAGCACCGGGAGTTCGACCGCCGGTCGCTACGTCCAGGGCACGATCCTGCCCAACTCGGGCCACCTGCGCGTCACGGTTGGACCGACGCAGACGAAGGTCGAGTATGTGCGCGCCGCGCTGCCGAATCAGGAGACCGCGAACCTGAAGAACCGGACCATCTCGCACACCTACACGATCGCCCCCGCGGCCGTCGCGCCATGATCCGCCTCCTCTTCTGCCTTTCATCCCGGCTCGCGACCCTCCTCGTGGCGCTGGTCCTCGGCTCGCCCGCGCTGCGCGCCGCGGAGTTTCCGGGTACGCTCGTGCTCGGGCGCCCCACCAACGTCTCCATCGCGGCAAACCTGATTACGACGCAAACGCTCGCCGCAACGCTGGAGTACGGGACGCAACCCGGCGTCTACACGGGCCGCAGCGCCACCCTCGCTCTGACACCCAATGTGCCGCAGACCCTTACGCTGACCGGCCTCACGCCGAACACGCGGCACTACTACCGCATCCGCTTCCGCGCTCCGTCCTCCACCGTCGAAGACGCGGGCTCCGAGTATTCATTCATGACCCAGCGCCCGCCGGGCAGCACCTTCGTCTTCGGGGTGCAGGGCGACTCGCATCCGGAGCGCGTGAACACACAGTTCAACGCCGCGCTCTACACCCGCACGATGAACACGGCGGCCGCGGACAATCCGGACTTCTATTTGACGAGCGGTGACGACTTCAGTGTCGACACGATCAACCAGGCCAATCCCCGCGCCGTGACCCAGCCTCAGGTGGCGGAGCGGTACGCCATCCAGCGTCCCTACCTCGGCATCATCGGCCGGGCCGCGCCGGTCTTCCTGGTCAATGGCAACCACGAACAGGCGGCCCGTTACCTCCTCGACGGCACGCCGAACAACGTGGCGGTGTGGGCGCAGAACGCCCGCAACCTGTACTACGCCCAGCCCGCGCCAGATGCCTTCTACTCGGGCAACACCGAAACGATCGAGCACATCGGCCTGCTCCGGAACTACTACGCGTGGGAATGGGGCGACGCTCTGTTCGTCACGATTGATCCCTACTGGGGTTCGCCCGTGGTGGTGGACAATGACTTCTACGGCGGACCCAAGACCGCGAACTCGTGGGAGCTGACCCACGGGAAGGCACAGTACGACTGGCTCAAGCGCACGCTCGAGGGCAGCCGCGCGAAGTACAAGTTCGTCTTCGCCCACCACGTCATGGGCCGGGGTCGCGGCGGGATCGACGTGGCCCTGAAGTTCGAATGGGGCGGCCAGGACAACAACGGCACGCCCGCCTTCGCCCAGAACCGTCCGGGTTGGGCCCTGCCGATCCACCAGCTCTTCGTCGCCAACAAGGTCACCATCTTCTTCCAGGGCCACGATCACATCTGGGTGCGACAACAACTCGACGGCGTCACCTACCAGGCTCTCGGATCCCCGGGGAATCCGAACTACGTGCTCAACAACTCCGACGCCTACGCCACCGGCGAGCGGTTCCCCGACAGCGGCTACACCCGCGTGACCGTCGCACCGACCGGAGTGAAGGTGGAGTATGTCCGCAGCTACCTGCCCGCAGACGAGGGCCCGGGTAAGGTGCATGGCAGCGTGGCTTTTTCCTACACGGTGGGCACCGCCGCCGAGCAGACCGAGCTGCCGGTGATCGCGACGCCGCCCCGCTCGGTCGCCGTCTCGGCCGGCACCGACGTGACCTTCTCGGTGAGCGCGAGCAGCGCACTGCCGTTGAGCTACCAGTGGCAGCGTAACGGCGTCGCCATCCCCGGCGCGACCACGCCCGTGCTGGGCATCACGCGGGCGCAGGCCGCCGACGCCGGCAGCTACACGGTCGTGGTCACGACCCGCGCGGGCTCCGTGACCTCCACCCCGGCCGTGCTCACCATCGGCGCAAGCCGCCTGAGCAACCTATCGGTACGCTCCGCCGCCGGCACCGGCAGCGACACGCTGATCGTCGGCTGCGTGGTCGGCCAAGGCGACGCCCTTCCCCTGCTGCTCCGCGGGATTGGGCCCACGCTGACGTCCTTCGGGGTCGACGCGCCGCTGGCGGACCCGGTGCTTTCGGTGATCGACGCCAACAATGCGACCGTGGCGACGAACGACAACTGGGCTTCGGGCACCAACGCCAACCAGACCACCGCGGTGACCACGCGGGTGGGCGCGTTCGCCCTCGCCTCCGGGGCGCTGGACGCGGCGCTCGTGGCGAACCTCTCCCCTGGAAGCTATTCCAGCGTGATCTCCGGCAAGGCCGGCGCCACGGGGATCGCGCTGATGGAGGCCTACGATGCCGCGACGGTGCCGACGACGGCCCGGCTGATCAATCTCTCGGCCCGCACGCGGGTGGGCACGGGCGCGTCGATCCTGATCGCCGGTTTCTCGATCGCCGGTGACGTCCCGAAGCGCGTGCTGATCCGCGCGGTCGGACCGACCCTCGCGTCATTCGGCGTCACCGGGGTCCTCGCCGACCCGCAGCTGGCGCTGTATCGGCAGGGCAACGCGGCGGCGATCCAGGAGAACGACAGCTGGATGGCCGCGCCGAACCTCTCCCAGCTCAGTCTCTCCAGCGCGCAGGCCGGCGCCTTCACGCTGCCGCCCAACTCCCGCGACGCCGCGATGCTCGTGACGCTCGAGCCCGGCGCCTACACCGTGCACGTCAGCGGCGTCGGCGGCACCACCGGCGTCGCGCTCGTCGAAGTCTACGAGGTCCCATGAAACGCGCCCTTTGGCTCCTTCCGTTGCTGCTCGCGCCGCTCTCCGCCCAGCCGACCGTGGTCAAGCCGACGGTCGCCCAGACCCTCACGCTCAGCGCGTACGCCGACAACTGGTGCGCGATCTTCATCAACGGCAAGCCAGTCGCCGTCGATTCGATCGACTTCCTTCCCCAC
>CAZEJZ010000047.1:0-11585 GCA_964512415.1 uncultured Opitutaceae bacterium | reverse complement strand
GGCCGGTTGTCGACGGGCGGGTGGGTGGATGGCCGAACCGCCTCGGCTGGCGGCCTCCGCGTTCCCGCGTACTTGGTGGTCAGCGAATCAGAGAGATATGGGCCGATGGCCACGCACTGACCAGCGAACTTGCGCAGGAAACCACTCTGCCCAAGCCACCAGAGGCAGAAGCCGCCGGGGCCGGCCTCGGCTGACCTGATGTCGCCACGAGGTCATCGTCCCTCAATCGCGGGGCGATCATCGAGGTGGCGGGGTACGTCGCTCCAGGTTGTGGCGGGCTTCACGATGCCCCGCGTGCCCTGCCTGACGCGGAGAGCGCGCGCAGGAGGTTGTCGACTGCGGTCTCCATCGCACGATCCACGCTCTCCAGCGTGAAGCCTCCGACGTGGGGGGTGGCGATGACGCGTTCGTGCCTCACCAGCGGATCGTTCCGGGGTGGCTCCTCGGCGAACACATCAAGCCCGAGTCCGGCGACATGGCCGCCGTCGAGAGCTTCGAGCATGCCGACCGGATCCATCAGATCGAAGCGCGCGGTGTTGACCACGAAGACGCCGCGCGGGGTCGATGCGAGAGCGGCGCGGTCGAGAATCGGCCGACCGTCGGGTGCCGGCGGGCAGTGCAGGCTGAGCACTCCTGCGCTGCGGAGGACCTCGGGCAGTGGGGCAAAGCGAACGTTTCCACCGGGCTGGGTGTGGCGCTCCGCCAGCGGATCGGAGGCGATGACCTCCATTCCAAAGGCTCCCGCGATATTGGCGACACGTCGTCCAACGCGGCCGCACCCGATCAGCCCGAGCGTACGGCCCTCAAGTTCGATGCCTTGGCGACGGACCCAGTCGTCACGCTTCAGGGCAGCGTCGGAGCGGGGAACGTTGCGAGCCAAGGCGAGGATCAGCGCGAACGTGAGTTCGGCCACCCCCTGCGCATTCGCCCCCTCCGCCCGCAGCACCGTGATGCCCAGCGAGCCCGCGGCAGCGGCGTCGATGTTGTCGGTTCCCGTGCCGTTCCGGCTGATGACGCGAAGTGTGTCAGCGGCCCCCAGCACTCGCGCAGAAATGGGCTCGATCCCCGCGAGATAGCCGACGCAGCCCGGGAGAGCCTTGAGCAATTCCGCCTCAGTGGGCTGGCGTCCCGGTGGACTCAGGACGACCTCGTATCCGGCGGCCGTGAGACGGCGAAGGGACGGGTGGCCGTGTTGCGTGACGGAGCGCGGTGTGACGAAGATCCGGTCCATCGCTACTCGATCACGGTGGCTCCGTTGCGCCGGAAGGCCCGCAGCGGGAAGCCCTCCCGTTCGATGTCGCCGTAGTTGTGTCCTGCGTCCGCCGGATAGACACAGAAGCTGATCAGCGGCTCACCGCCGGTGTTGATCGAGCGATGGCCCCAGTAGGGTGGAACGTAGACCATCCGTCCCGGTTCGAAGCGCCCATAGCGGCATTGACCGTCGGGTGTCTTCATCATCATCAGTCCCTCGCCGCGGAGGGCCAGATAGATTTCGCCGGTGTTGATGGCGGTGTGATAGTGGCCCTTGGTCATGAACCACTCCTCCCCGACCAGTCCCGGGTGGAGTTTGCTGATGCAGTACATGAGGTGTCCGTATTCATGAGGCACCGGCGTCTCGAAGACTTCGTAGTGCACCGGATTGCCGGAGGCGATCAGGGCGGCCAGCGCCTCGCGGTCGCGATAGTGACCTTGCATGTCCGCAGCGCGCCGCACCAGATGCGACGCGGGATCATGCATGATCCCCTCGGCCAGATCGAACGAGACGGAGAAGGGCTGGATGAACGTGGTGGCGGGCTGGATGAAAGTCATGGCGGACGAGTCAGCGGGTTTGGGTGGCGATCCGACTCAACGCGGCGAACGCGGGTCCGTGGGTCGGTATCTCGCGGGCGAAGACGTCGGCGATGACGCGCGTCCAGCCGTGGATGAAGTAAGTCCAGCCGTCCTCGATGCGCAGGCGACGAGACTCCTGCTGGGCGCGGGCCTGATCGAGGAACAGCAGGTCGCCGCGGTAGTTGAACTCCCAAACGAGCGCGTTGGAGGGGAAGACCACCGCATCGGTGAGAGGCGAACCGGGGGCGTCTTTGCCCAGTCCGGTGGCGTTGACCACCAGTGAGCCGGGGGGAAGGCGAGCGACGAGTTCATCGGCGAGTTGCGGGACCGGCACGTGGTGGCACGAGAGCGGCGCGGTGGCCGGCCATGTCGCGTGGAGGGACGAGAGGTGTTCGAGTCGCTGCGTGCTCCGGTCTGCGACGTGGATGCGGGCGGGCCGGTTCGCGCCGTGCTCCAGCCTGGAGAGGTGCCACGCGAGCGCTACGGCCGAGCCGCCGGCGCCGAGAATCAGCGCCTCCGCGCCGTTGCGCCAATGGCCCGCCGGAAGAAATGCCTCCAAGGCGTAGCCGACCGTCCACGGGTCCGCTGCGCGGGCACGGAGGCGACCCTCGCGTTTGTAGATGCTGCTGATTTCTCCCATCGATGCGGAGAGCGGCTCGATTTCATCGAACTGGTCCCGGCACGCGGAACAAAGATCGATCTTGTGCGTCGTGACCAATGCTCCGAGCGAAAGCGGGTCCCGCTTGATGAAGTCCACCGCTTCCCGGTAGCGTGCGGGCTCGTCGTGCAGCTTAAAATCGAGGCCGCGCAGCTCGCAGTCGCCCAGTCCGAGTTGCTTGGCCCACTCCGGGAAGATCCGGTTGATGGATGATTTTCCCGTCGTGACGCCGATGAAGTACATGGTCGGCTTCGAGGCAGGTTGGAAGCGGGTGGACATGATTGTCATGGAGTGGCCACGGTCCAGTGGTGGAGGACCGTCAGGAGATCGGCATAGCGGCGGGCACGCCGCTGCGAGAGACCGGCGGTCGCGGGGTTGGGCGCGAAGCTGCGGCCGAACGCAATCCACTGCGGCAGAGCGGTCGGCAGATCGCGAATGACTCCGGTGCCGAGCCCGGCAAGAAGGGCCGCCCCCATCGGCGCTCCGCCGCCCCGTTCGATGGTGACGACCCGAGTTTGCAGGCGATCCGCCTTGAGCTGGTTCCATGTGGCGCTCTTCTCGCCGCCACCGGTGACGCGAACCTCGCGAACCATGAAGTCGTCCTGCAATCGTCGCGCGGCATCGCGGTAGATCGCATACTCAAGCGCGACGCCCTCCAGCATGGCGCGAAACAGGGATGCTTCAGAGGTGTTCCAGTGCAGGCCGACCCATGCCCCTCGCAACTGTGGCCACGGCGGAGACACGCGACCGCCAAGGTGGGGCACGAAATAGGGTAGGTCAGCGTCGCCGGAATCGTCGTCGGCCGCCGAGTCCAGCTCGGCAAACGATCGTGTGTGGTTCAGCACCGCGGTGCGGAACCATTCTAGGTTTTGGCCGCCGCCGTTGACGTAGGCGTACGGATGCCAGAGTCCCGGGATAACGGAGCGCCCGCATCCGAGGATGCCGCTCGCGGCGTCCGGCGCGAAGTCGCGCGTCGTCGCCGCGAACACCGACGCGGTGCCCGCGACATCGACGCAGATCCCGGGTTCGGTGGCGCCGCATGCCAACAGACTCGCCGCCGTGTCCCCGCAGCCGGCGAGCACCGGTGTGCCGGGCCGGAGGCCGCACGCCGTCGCCATCTCAGGCGTCACCGCGCCCACCGTTGAATCCGAGGCGACGATCCGAGGCAGTTTAGCCTGACTTACACCAAAGGCCTGGCAGAGGCCCGCATCCCAGCGCTGCGCGCGGTTGTCGGCGAAGCCAGAGAAGTGCAGGTAAGTGGGGTCGATGAACGCCTCGGCGGCGTTCAATCCGCACAGCCGCATCGCGACGTAGGCGGCCGGCTGGACGAAGGTCGCGATTCGCGCGTAGATCGCCGGTCGCTCGTCTTTCCACCAGAGGATCTTCGGTCCGTGATTGAAACTGGGGGCGTTGCCGGTGCTTGAGAGGACGGCAGACGCGTGCGGGCGCATGCGCTCAATGTACGGCGAACAGCGGGTGTCGAGCCACGAGTCGTACGGCGTGACGGCGATGCCGTCGGCGCCAATGCCGATGACTCCCGCCATCTGGCCGGCGATGGCCAGGCCGGCGACCGCCGAGGGTTGGGCGCCCGATTTGGCGAGGCAGTCGCGGATCGTTGCGATCACCGAAGCCAGTTGGTCGGCGGGCTCCTCCTCCACCGCCCCGGGGGCGGGATGCCGCGGCTGCGAGCGAACGAACGCCTCGGCCAGGCATGCTCCGTCCTCTCGGTGCAGGACGGCCTTGGTTCCCTGCGTGCCGAGGTCGATTCCCAGGAGCAAGCTCACGGCTGGAACGTCGTTCAAACCTCGAAAGTGATCCGGGTTTTCAGCCCGCGCGTGGCCGTCGCCTGAGTGATCGCCGCCCTCGCGTCTGCGATGGAATGCGTGGTGGTGATGAGGCTCTCGACCTCGATGACGCCGCTGCTGATCAGATCGAGTGTCTTTTGGAAGTGCCGGAGGCTTTGGCGAGTCGTTCCCGTGACGAGCAGTTGCTTGTAGTGAATGATGTTGGTGTCGAGCGGCACCACGGACGCGCCCTTGGGCAGACCGCCGAAGAAGACCACGCGACCGTTGATCGCTGCCAGCTCGATGGCCCGGGTCTGGGCCGCTGCGACCGGGCAGGCGGTGATGATGACGTCCGCGCCCCGGCCGTCGGTCAGTCGCTCCAACTCGGTGCCAGGATCACCGATGACGGCGATGAAGCTGGGGTCGATTTGGCGCGTAATCGCGAGGCGCTCCGGACTCACGTCGTTCACGATGACCTTTCCCGCGCCGGCCATCTTGGAAATCTTGGCGTGCATCAGGCCGATCGGGCCCGCACCGATGATGAGCACGGTGTCGCCGGGGCCGGTGCGCGCCTTCTCGTAGGCGTTGTAAACGCAGGCCAGCGGTTCGACCAGCGCGGCGGCGGCGAAGCTGACGTGGTCGGCGATCGGGAAGACGTTTCCCTGCAGTACGGCGTCGCGCGGGATGCGCACGAACTCCGCGAAGGCCCCGTGTTCGTGGATGCCGAGCGCGCGATAGCCTGTGTCGAGATGGCCTTCGCCTGAAACGACGAGGGGGCTGGAGACGGGATTGTAGTTGGGCGCGATGCACACGCGCTGACCGGGTCGGAACGAACGCACCCCCGGACCGACTTCCGCAATGACGCCCGCCATCTCGTGACCGATCACGAGTGGTCTCTCCGGCGTCGCGTACGTATGGCCGTGCTTGAGCATGCGGATGTCGGTGCCGCAGATCGAGGCGCTGGCGGTCTTCAGCAGGATCTCTCCCTCCCCGATCTCGGGGCGGGGGATATCCTGCACGCGAATGTCATCCTTGGCGAAGAGGAGGGCGGCTTTCATGTCAGAGGACGTCGAGGTCGAGGGCAAAAATGGGCGCGATGGTCTCCAAGGAGGCGCGCTGGTGTCCGGTTAGGAGGAGGTAGTGGTGCGAGGCCAGGCGCGTCATCAGCCGATGGCCGTCGTTGACGCGCACGATGCCTCCGTTGCGGCAGTCGGATCCCGGGTATTGCGCATACCCCTCCAAGTCGCCCTCGGCGACGGTCATGCGCTCGAAGTTCGAGTGAATCTTGGCGAGCGTGATCGGCCCCGTGGGCAGGCGCGCGTCGATCGCGTTGGCGTTGTCATCCACGATGGAGAGGACCTTGGGCTTCAGCGTCCATTCGGTCGCGAAGGACTGCGGGATCACTCCCATGAAGCCGCAGTGGGCGACGAGGATGTAGTTGCGCGGATCGCCTTGGACGGCGGGAAAAGCAGAGATGCGCTCGTGCTTCAGCGCGGCATCTCCGAGCGCGAACGGGTAGAGATTCGTCATCAACAGGGGCGACCCGAGCGACCGGTGCAGGATGAGCTTCGTCAGCATCGAAACCGAGTCGCCTTCGCAACCCCAGATGATGCCGCTCTCCATGAACAGCCGGTTCCATGCGAGGCAGGGAGTCGTGTCGGAGAAGTGTGACTCGTTCAGGCAGTTGATCCCGATCGCGCGGACGTTGCGCTCGCCCGCGAGATCCGCCTTCACCGCGAGGTAGAGCTTCGTCGAGCTGTTCAGCGAGCGGGGCAGCACGCCGTCGACCGGGAGGTCCCAGTCCTTTCTCGCGGTCTCTGCCTCCGCGTCCGGAATGGATTTCGCGCGCAGTCCGAGTTCCCGATAGCTGCGTTTCTCGAGTGTGATCCCGAACTTCCTCACCATGCGCTGCGTGCACTCGCTCTCCCACCAGTAGAACCGCTTGAAGATCGGGGCCTGCTGGCCGTCTCCAGGATTGTCCTGGTAGACCACGAACTTGGTTTCCGTGAGTTCGCGCCGCACCCGGATCGCGGCGAGCACCTGGTGCGCTTGCGCGACCGTATACGGCGCGAGCGTCGCGACGCCGTGTTCCTTCAGGTAGCTGATGAGTTCCCAGTCCCACATGGAGACCGTGCCGAATTCTGACGTGACGATGAGGATCGGCCGATCGATCACCTTGAAGTCAGGGACGCGACGATACGCCTCGCCGAGCAATTGCGGGAAGATGACGGCATCCGCTTTCGGCAGCGGTTGACCGAGGGCCACCGGCGGCAGGAAGTGGGCCTCCCCGCCAAAGAGTTCACGAAGTGAAGCCAGTTGCCGGTCGAAGCCGGCGTCGCGGCCGGGCTCGAAGTAGATGGGGAGCAGATCGATCTTCATCGTTTTCAGTTTTGGACGCTTTGCACGGTGCGCTCGCGGATGGAGGCGTTTCCGGCCGTGACGGCCGCGACGGCCGCCCGGCCGTCCCGGCCGGTCGCGCGGGGCGCGCGCTGCATCCGGACGCAGTCAACGAAGTCGATGTCCTCGGCGAGGTAGGCGTCGCGGAAGAGGTTCGTCCATGAGGCGATGGAGGGCCGGTGGAGGGACTTTTCCTTGGTGCAGACGACGGTTTCGTTTCCGTGCAAGGTTCCGACGCTGATCAGGCCGTGCGTGCCGAGGATCTCGCACCGCGCATCGTAGGCGTACTGCACGCCCTGAGCGCCGCTGATGCAGGCATGCGAACCGTTGGCCATGCGGGCGGAGACTTGCACCTGATCGTAAAAGTCCGGAAACTCCGCGAGCGCCTCCGGCGTCCGAAAGTTGCCCGCGATCGCATGAACCTCGACGAGGTCGCTCCCGGTGAGCCAGCGCACCGTGTCGAAGTCATGGCTGTTGACCTCGGCGAGCGGGCCATTGCTCTTCTTGAGGTCGAACATCCAGGGCCGCGGGTAGCTCGGGCCGTACGTGTGGGTCTTTACCTGGACGACCGCTCCGATCTCCCCCGCATCAATGCGCGCCTTGGCCTGGAGATAGCTTTCGCTGTAACGGCGCATGAAGCCAATCTGGAGGACGATGCCCGCCGCTTCGGCGGCCAAGACGATCTCGTCGCATTCCGCCACGTTCATCGCCATCGGCTTCTCGCACAGCACATGCTTCCCCGCGCGGGCTGCCGCGACGGCGATCTCCCGGTGAAAGACGGTGGGCGTGGCGATGACGACCGCCTGGACATCCGCTCGCTCCAGCGCCAGCCGGTAGTCGGCCAGTCCGTCGCGCACTCCCAGTGAATCCTGGGCCCGGACCAGGGAGTCGACCACGGGATCGACGAGCGCGACGAGCCGCGCGCCGGGGACGGATCGGGCGAAGTTGCCGGCGTGAATCAGGCCGGCCCGTCCCGTGCCGATGACGGCAATTCCCAGCGGAGAAGTGTTCATGCGAGGTGGTAGCGAGACTACCACGACTTCGCCGCGCTGGTGATAGACGATCGCGCAATTAAATTGATCGTATGCGCACAGCCACCGGCCGAATCAGGCACGGGCGTAATGGCGGACCGGATGACCACGGGGCATCCGTGAAGCGGCGGTCACGGCACCGCCGCAGACCTGCGTCTACTGGCCAGCGGACGCGCGCCAGTTGCCGATGATTTCCGACGTCCGCAAGGCGCGCGTGTAGACGCGCAGGTCCTTCATCTGCCCCTGCAGCCGCGCGCCGAGGGTGAGAGGGCTGGTACTCGGGATGGTCCGAAGATCCGCCGGGAAGCGGGCCCAGCCAAACTGGCGGCGATCTCCGCCATCGTTGAAGACGCCGTCGATGATGAACGAGATGATCTTGGGACCTCCGTCCACGACGATTCCGACGTGATGCCAGCGTCCCGTCTGGAGTCGGCCCGCGTCGCAATCCCAGGCGGCTTCCGCGATGCCGAAGTCCTCCAAGGTCCTGCTGCCGAAGGGACCGCGCAGGGAGAGCTGGATCGTGCCGCGATCCGTCGTGTAGACGGAGAAACCGTTGCCGTTGGAATCGCGGGCATCGAGTAACCTCTGGCCCTCATCGAGCGAGTCGAGCTTGACCCAGAAATCGAGCGAGAAGCCACCCCCTTCCGTGACGGACCGCGCTCCCTCGGTCGGGGGACCTTTCCGGCCCATGAGCAGTGGCAACTCCGGGCATGCGACCTTCTGCCCCGGCGCAATGGCCTGACCGGTGAGGTCCAAGGCCAGCCCGGCCGTCGCCAGCGTCCTCGCCTGATGCTGGTTCCAGAGCATCGTGAGGAACTCCGCCGGAACCTCATGGACTCGGGCCGTCTCCTTTTCCGTCTCGGTGATGAAGTACCGTCCCTGATCCTCGACAAAGTCGGGGTAGCTCATCCGTGTCTCCAGACCGTCGGAGTAGAGCAGCACTTCCGGCTCGGACCAAGCGATCACCTTGCCGGCCGGCGTGTCGACCTCGCGGCCCCCGATGACCCACGCCGGATTGCGTTGGTTGCCGAAGGTGTAGCCCCCGTGGTTGTGGAACCAGTAGAGAAAATTCCCGTTGGCGGCGCGCCAGACGAAGTTGGCGGCGCGCGCGTGTTTCACGAGGCGGCCCCCCGGACCATAGTTCATGAAGGCCGGTGCCGTCCAAGTGCGTCCGTCATCACGGGAGTACGCGTGGGCCGAGTAGTTCTGGTCGGTGCGAAACGTCGTGAAGAGGCTTCCGTCGGACAGGGCGACGAGGCATTGCTCCTCGGCGATTCTCCCAGCCGGGGCCCGCAGTCCAATGTCGCCCTCGGGCAGGAGCTCCCAGCGGATCTTGCGGGGGTCGCGTTCCGTCAGGAGGTTGTCGCTGCGCAGGAAGTTGCCCTCTGAGTCCGTCATGAACTGCTTGTCGAAGTTTCCGACCTTGTGGAGGGTGACGTAGGCGGCGTCGCGGTGAATCAGCGGACGGCCGACGTGCCAGAAGAACTGCACCTTGCCGCCGTAGATGTTCTTGCGGTCCACCTCCGTCTCCCGAATCGGGATGCGGTACCGCTCGGCCGACCAGGTCTTGCCGTGATCGTCGCTGTACTTGAAGACGAAGTGTCCGAGGGTGTCGACCCGGGTCGTCGTGCCACCGTCGATCTTCTTCACCTCCTTGAGCCGGTCGCCGTTGTAGTTGTAGAAGACGTAGATTCGGCCCGACGGCACCTTCAGGGCGGTGACGTAGGACGCCTCGGGTGGCCCGGGGGGCTCGATATTGATCAGGGGCGACCACGTCCGGCCGAAGTCCATACTGCGCGTCCCTACGATGTGCTGGCTGTGATCACCCTCCTTACCCGCGGCGGTGGTGATCACGCAGAGCCACGCACCGTCGTCGCACTTCACGATGTAAGGTTGGTCCGCGTAAGACTCGTCGGGGATCACCCAACCGGTCTCGATATTGCGCCAGCTGGGCGGGATCGTCTGGGGTTCAGCGGCGGCTGCGGCAAGCGGCATGACCAGTGACGAAAGGAGGGCGAGGGGCAGCGCGCGGCGTTTCATGGGGAGGTGAGGATGAGGCCGTTTCCGGATGGGACAAAGCTCTTCGTGATTTCCAGTAAATCCATCCCGCGATCTTACGCCGCAGCGAGGACGCCGATTGACTTACGGCAAGAGCGAGCCCGTTGCGGATCGTCTCGTCGGTCGGGCCGGTGCTCCAGGCCACACCGTGGGGCGGGACAGTCGTTCGAGGATCCCGTCTGCGTCGGCGGGTGGAACACCGATGGCGTGATGACCCCTGCGGCCGCTCCGAGCGGGGGCGTTGCGGCCCATGCCGGGGCCAGCCCGTCCGCGGGTCGGGCGTCTCACTTCGGGATCATGCCCGGGAAGACGTAGGCTTGGAGCATCACGAGCACGCCGACGAGCAGGGCGAGGGCGACGCTGTGCCAGAAGACGGCGCGCAGGACGGTGCCGGCGTCGGGACTGTCGGGGCGGCCCCCGGTGGCGACGGCGGCGACGACGACACTCTGGGCGTCGATCATCTTGCCCATCACGCCGCCGGAGCTGTTGGCGGCGCAGGTGAGGAGGGGTGGCAGGTGGAGTTGCTCGGCGGTGACCTTCTGGAGATTGCCGAAGAGCACGTTTGATGAGGTGTCGCTGCCGGTGAGGGCGACGCCGAGCCAGCCGATGATGGGTGAGAAGAAGGGAAACCACCATCCGGTCCCGGCCATCGCGAGGCCCATGGTGGTGTCGGTGCCGCTATATTTCGTGGTGAAGCCCAGCGCCATCATGGCGGAGATCGTGAGCAACGAAACGCGCACGCGCCAGAGGGTCTGACCGTAGATGCGCAGGGCGCGTCCGAGACCGACGCGGAGAGCGAGCACGGAGGCGAGCCCGGCGAGCAGCAGCGCGGTGCCGGTCGCGGACAGGAGGTTCAGCTTGAAGATCGCAGCGTCGGGGGTGGGCTTCGGCGCGACGGGCGGGATCTTGATGACCGCGTTGTGGAGGGTGGGAACCGGGATCTGCGGCGCGAACCACGCATCGAGGCGGCTCTTGAGCTGAGGCATGCCCCAGGCGAATACGAAGACCGTGAGGAAGATCCACGGGAGCCATGCCCTGGCTGCGGAGGTGCGGGCGGGCGCGGCGGGGATCGCCGCAGCTGCCGGCGCGGGATTGGTCTCCTCCTGAGCGGGCTTCCAGAAGCGCATGAGCACGACCACCGCGAACATCGATACGGCCCCGGCCACGATGTCGACGAGCCACGGTCCGTGGAAGTTGCTGACGAGGAACTGCACCAGACCGAACGATGCGCCGGCGGTCAGGCAGGCGGGCCAGATCGCCAGCATGCGGCGCCAGCCGACCTGGGCGGCGACGAGCCAGAAGGGGACGATGAGTGAGAAGAACGGCAGTTGCCGTCCCACCATCGCACTGAGTTGGAGCAGGTCGAGACCGGTCAGCGGTGCGAGCGTGACCAGCGGGGTGCCGAGTGATCCGAATGCGACGGGCGCGGTGTTGCCGATGAGGGCGAGCTTGGCCGCCTCGAGAGGCTTGAAGCCGAGTCCGATGAGGAGCGCTCCTGAGATCGCGACCGGTGCGCCGAAGCCCGCGGCACCCTCGATGAACGCGCCGAACGAGAAAGCGATCAGCAGGGCTTGGATCCGGCGGTCTCCGGAGACCCCGGCGATCTGGCGCTGCAGAGTGGCGAAGCCGCCGGTCTCGACCGACAGCTGGTAGATGAAGATCGCGTTGAGGATCAACCCGACCGCCGAACTTCCGACGCAGCGGACCGTGCCCGCGAGCGTCGGATCGGCGACGAACTTCGGATACGGACTCTGGTCGATGTCGGGCGACCCGACCTCTGCCGTGGCGTGCGCGTGCGCAGGCGAGTCGAGGCCGCGCGGCGGCGCC
>CAZEJZ010000046.1:0-11718 GCA_964512415.1 uncultured Opitutaceae bacterium | reverse complement strand
GAACACCTGCGAGCAGGGCCTGCGGCTGGTCAAGGCCGTGAACTCCCCCGCGGTGAAGCTGCACCTCGATACGTTCCACATGAACATCGAGGAGAAGAACCAGGCCGCGGCGATCCGGAAGGCCGGCAAGCTGCTTGGGCACTTCCACGCCTGCGGCAGCGACCGCGGCACGCCGGGCGGCGATCACATCGCCTGGCCGGAGATCGTGAAGGCGCTCAAGGCCATCGGTTACAAGGGCGATGTGGTGATCGAATCCTTCACGACCGACGTGAAGGTCATCGCCCGCGCCGCCGCCATCTGGCGCAAGATTGAGCCGAAGCGCGACAACATCGCGGTCGACGGCATCAAGTTCCTCCGCCGGGTGCTCAAGTAAGCGGACCCCGGCTCAAGGTCCGGCGTTTTTGCGCCGCGTCGATTCCGACGCGGCGCTTTCTTTTAGGGCGCGGTGCGCACGCGGTCGGTGATCGTCACCGCCCGCGCGTCGAGCACGCGCTCCAGAGAGCCGTGGGTGATCACGAGGCGCTGCGAGTTCAGCTCTGCATTCAGGTAGGGGCCCTCGAAGAGCTTCCACGTCATCGGATCCACGGGGCGACCGTTGATCACGGGAGCCGCGCCGTAGGTCATGTAGAGCGTGCTGCCCCGCAGGGTCCGGAGCGTGACGGTCGGGCGCGGCTCGAGGCTGAAGCGCAGGGGCAGCGCGCGGATCGCGGCCTGGAAGGCGGCGAAGTCCGAAAACTCGGAGGCGCTGGCCGCCTGCACGATCGTGCCGTTGCGGAGATGCTCGCTCACCAGCAGGCGGCCGCCGAGCAGCTTCGGCACCTTGGCCCAGCCGGTGTTGTAGTGCCGGTAGGGGACCCACCGATACGGCGCGAGCGGCCGGTAGGCGAGGAAGGCGTTTCCTCCCCGGGCAAAGATCCAACCAGACGCGTCCTCCGTGACGTCGCGCAGGTCCTTCGAGAAGAAACCATTCACCTGCGGGTAATCCTCGCCCGCCGGGATGTCGTAGAGCGCGACCACGGTGTCGAGGTCCTGCACCACCTGTTCGTAGGGCGAGCAGCCCATGACCTTGTCGGCGGAGTCGTAGGATGGCTTCCCCTCGAACTTCACGCCGGTGACCATCGGTTCCGGGTAGGTGGCGAAGTAGGTCTGCATGACCCGCGACGACGCGTGCGGGTGGAGGGAGAACATCGTGTTGTGCTTTCCGCGCGGTTCGGCCTCGGCCCAAGTCACGTCCCAGACGTGCGACTGGATCGGGTCGACGAGACCGCCTTGGTAGGAGCCGACGGCGTAGTCGCGGCGCATGTAGCTCGTCTTGTAGGTGCGGCCCCATTCGCGGTCGTCGAAGCGGAAGCGACGGGCGGTGCGCTTGTGGTCGCGTTGGACGAAGTCGGGCGACTGCTCAAGAGCGAGACGGTAGATCACCTCGGGCACCTCGTAGTGTTCGGCGGCGAACGCGAAGTAGACGCCCCAGATTGCGTAGGCGGCGGGCGGGGGCACGTTGCCGAAGAGCTGCCAGTTGAAGTGCGATGACATCGCGTTCCAGCGCTCGACCACGGAGCCTTCGTCCGTGCGCGCGTGCGGACCGCGCAGCGTGCCGTGGAGTGAACTGACGGCGAGTTCGGCGAAGATCCAGTCGAGCATGATCTGCCCGCGCCGGCTCATCTCCGGGTCCTTGGCCCACGCCTTGAGGAAGAGCAGTGGGATCGCGTACTCCGCGATGTAGTGGGTGGGGTTGAACTCACCCTGTCCGATGGTGGTGGCGAGGTTCATCCAGTTCACCAGGAAGTCGCGGGCCTCGCGGCGGTTCTCGGCGGAGCTCAGGCCGTTGTACCAGGACTCCGGCGGATCGTCGGGGTAGAGCTCGGTCATGAGGTACAGCGACGTGTAGTACATCACGAAGTGGTTCTCGGTATTGCCGCGGATCTGGCGTGTGGTGCGCCAGGCTTGGCGAATCGAGTCCCGCGCCTCCGGGGTGAGGCGGTCGCGGCCGACGAAGGCGGCGCAGGCGCTGGGGAACATCCAGAATGGACCGTGGCCGGGCTCGCGCATCAGCTCGATGATGCGGCGCGAGCAACCTTCGAGATCCTGATTGAGCAGCATCTTGGCGATGACCTCCGCGAGGTCGAAGTTCGCCGGATCGTCGGTGCGGTACTTGGTGTCGCCGGCGACCCACGTGATCGCCTCGTGGGCGCGGGCGAGGTACGCGGCGCGCCGCGCCGCGGGGTCGGACACCGGGGTGGTCGACGGCAGGGGGCCGGAGAACGACGGCTGGGCCGCCAGAGGCGCGGCGAGCGCGAGCAGCAGCGTGGTGGCGCGGAGCAGGGAGCGGACGAGGGAACGCGTCATGGCGGAGGGGACGGCGGCGGGGAGAGGGGCTTAGCGGGTCGGCGTCGGGGCTTGGCGGGGGATCGTGATGAAGGCATTCACCCGCGCGCCTTCCAGTCGGTCCGTGCTCCACGTGCGCCCAAAGTCATCGGAACGGTAGAGAGTTTTGCCCGAGACGCTGGCGTAGAGCCGGCCGGTGCGGGGATGCACGCCGACGCGCCAGACCAGCGCGGGCTCGGGGAGGCCGGTGTTCCGCGATGCCCACGTCGCGCCGCCGTCCTCGGACACCAGCGCGCCATGCGCCCAACCGCCGATCACGCGCCGCCGCGGGTTCGTGGGGTCGAACGAGAGATTGTACAGCGGGCCCGGATGCGGGACGCCGGCGAGCCGGGTCCAGGTCTTACCTCCGTCCCGCGAGGACCACGCGCCGTCGGCGTCAGTGGCGGCGAGCCACTCTTGCGGATCGTGCGGTGATTGCTGGACGTCATTGACCGTCCCGGACGTCGCGAGCACCCGCTCCCAGAGGCGGCCGGCGTTGGTGGTAAGGTAGATTCCACGCTCGCCGCCGATCACCACGCGGCCGGCGGTCGTGCGGTCCACCTCGACGGTGGCGACGTAGTTGGCTTGGGAAGGCAGGCCAGTCTCGCGTTTGGTCCAAGTGCGGCCGTGGTCGGAGGAGAAGGCGAGGCCGTCGACGTAGGCGAAGTACACGTGACCCGGCGCGTGCGGGTCGGCGGCCACGTCGCGCCCGTCGGTGATGGCCCAGCCGGTGTTGACCTGCCATGACTTGCCGCCGTCGAGCGAGCGCCAGCAGCCGTTCAGACCTGAGGCGTAGACCACGTTCGGATTCTCGGCATCCACCGCGAAACCGGTCAGCGTGGTATCAGCCTGGCCGAAGTGCTGCCAGCTGCCGTCCGGCAGTTCGCGGAACAGGCCGTTGGCGCTCACCACCTTGGAGCCGATGATGTAGTGACGCGCGACGGTGGAGCAGAGGTAGAAGTCGTACGCCGGCGCCGCGGCTGGAGTGGCCGGAGCGGTGGGGGAAGCCGCGATCGCGTGGCCGAGGGGGAGCAGGCCGATCGTGGCGAGCGCGAGGACGCGGGAAAGGCGGAGGACACTCATGCGAAAAAGAAGCGAACGGTCAGGGAAGGTAAAGGGGTCGGCAGGGCGATGGCGACGCGCTCCTCACGGTAGGATGGGGGCACGCAAATTCAATCGGCAACGCCGGGAAGCGCGGGAGATCGGGCCGGTGCGCGGCGGCGGGCGCAGGCGCTCATGAGGCCCGCGCGTTTCCCGCTCAGCGGTGGACGACGGAGGCCGGCTTCGATGCGGGCGCTGGAGCGGGCGCTGGCTTGATGAGGTTCAGCTCATCCTGCGTCCACGCATCGTTGCGACCCGCCGTCGCGGCGCGCACGGCTGCCACGTCCTCGGGCTCCACGGCGCTGGCGGTGTGGCCCCATTCGCGGCGCAGGTAGGTGAGCACGGAGGAAATCTGATGGTCGTCGAGCCCACCCAGCCCCGGCATGTCGCCGGTGTACCAATGATTGAGCACGACGATGGGGCCGCGGACGCCGTGCAGCACGATGCGGATGGTGCGCTCAGGGGGGCCGAGGACCCAGTGCGAATCCAGCAGGGGCGGCGCGACCCCATCGAGACCGCGGCCGTCCGCTTGGTGGCAGGCGGCGCAGATGCCGGCGAAAAGCGCGCGCCCGTTCGCGAAACGCACCTCTTGGGCAGGCGTGAGCGGTGCGACTTGGGCGACTGCATCGAGGCCGGGCTTGCCGGACCAGCGGAGGAGGGTGGCGAGGTCGGACACGGGCTTGGTGGCGGCGGGGAGCGCGGCGAGTTGAGCCCAGCCGCTCGGTTCGTTCGGGAGCACGACGGCGCGGGGTGACGCATTGGCCACGGCGGCGAAGCCTGCGAGGACGCTCGCGCCGAGCTCCGGGGCCGCCTGAGCGGCGGCCGCGACGACCTCCGCGATCGGCGACGGCTCGCGCGCCACGAAGACACCGCCGGCGAGGTCGCTTGCGAGCGCCAGCGCCACGGCTCGCGTATCGCCGCTTTCCAGCAGCTGCAGGAGCATCGTACGCTCTCGATTGCGGATGCCGCTGAGGAACGCACTGCGCAAGTGTACGTGCGCCGGATCGGCGAGCACCGCGGCAAGCCGGGCGGCGTCGACTGCCGGGTCGTCAATGCCCCCGGTGCTGAGTGCGGCCTGCAGGCGCACGAACGAATCGGGGTCGCGCAGCAGCGCGAGCACCGCTTCAAGGTCGGCGCGCGCTGCGGGCTGGCTCAATCCGTCCTCCAGCAGACGAATGCCGGCGGACCGCACCAGCGGTGACGGATCGCGCAGCGCGCGGCGGGCGAGTTCGGGATCCAAGGCGTTCAGCCCGGCCAGAGTCCAGAGTGCGTGCACGCGGCCCGTCGCGGGGCCGTCGCCGGTCGCGATCGCCGTGATGGCCGGAACCAGACTGCGATCGCCGGATTCAACCAGAAGGCGCTGCGCGGTCTCACGCCACCACGCGTTGGGATGCGAGAGCGAATCGACCCAGGCCGCAAGCGGCCGGGCGGGAACGTCGCCGACGCGCGGGCGGGTGCGACCGTCCGGGACGAGCCGGTAGATGCGGCCGCGGTGCAGCGGGGTGGCCAGACCGCGATCCTCGCTCTGCCGGCGCAGGTACGACGTCAGGGAAATGCGGTGCTGCAGCACGCCGCGGTAGAGGTCGACGATGTAGAGCGCGCCGTCCGGGCCGGTGGTGAAGTTGACCGGGCGGAAGCGCTCGTCGGTCGAGGTGATGAACTCCCCGCGTTCGTGGGCGTTCGCGGCGCGGACCGTGCCGTCGGCGGCCGTGAGGGTGGAGCGGCGGATGAGGTTCCCGGCGGGTTCGGCGACGAAGGCGTTGCCGTAGAACTCGGGCAGAAGATCGCCGCGGTAGATCCAAGGTCCGCAGGCGGCGGTGAATTCCCGGAGGCGGCCGTCCTCGCGCAGGAACTCCGTCTTGTAGCCGCGGTTGATCCCTGGATTCACGCGACCCGGCCAGACGAACTGGTCGCCGGCCGCGTTCACGTTGGCGCCCGGCAGGCGCGGGAAGTGCGGGTTGCGCTTGAGATAGTCGGAGGGGATCACGTCCACGCGGAGATGATCGCTGTTCGAGTTGTGGTAGAGCCGCCCGGCATCGTCCTGCGACAGGCCCCACTGTCCGCGGAACAGCGACGGGGCGGTTTGCCAGACGCCGCCGACGCGGCGGAACTTGCGTGTGTACGCACCGACGTAGATCCAATTGTCGGTGTGCCGCAGGAGGCCGTTGGGGGCGCGCTCGGGGTTGGCGAGGAAGGGTCGCTTCGGGTCGGTCATCACGCCGAAGTCGGTAGCCACGATCTCCTTGGCGTCACCGCGGCCGTCGCCGTCGGTGTCGCGCCAGAACGCCAGCTCAGGGGGCGTGCCGACGAGGACGCCGTCGTCGACGAGGGCGAGGGCGCGGGGGAGGACGAGTTGATCGAGAAACACCTGGGACTCGTCGTAGCGACCGTCGCCGTCGCGATCGCGGAGGACGACGATGCGGCCGGTGGGGAGGTCCTCGCCCTGGCCATCAAGGTCGGGCATGTAGCCGCGCATTTCGACGACCCAGAGGCGGCCGTCGGGGCCAAAGTGGGCGAAGACGGGCTCCTGCACGAGCGGCTCGGCGGCGGCGATCTCGAGTCGGTAGCCGGGAGCGACGCGGAAGCGGGTCAGCGCCTCCTCCGGGCTGAGCGCCGGGGAAGGCGGGATCAGGTGGGCGGGGACCAAGGGTGCCTGCACCACGCCGGGCCGGTCGGCATTGTCGCCGATCTGCGCCTGGAGCAGGGCGGGCGCGCCGAGCGCGAACGCGGCCGCGAGCGTGGCGGAGCGGAACGGGGACACGGTGGACCGAAAGAGTGACGGCACGGAGGCAGGGAAACGAGCGGAGGGCGGGGACGGAAGCCCAGCCTTTCAAAAAATGACCGGACGGGCCAAGGGGCCGCGTCCGGTCGGAAAACGAGCGGCGACGGAGGGAGGGACGGCGGCCGCCCTCAAGCCTTGCCGCCGTAGCTCAGGTAATCGTCGTGATCGAGCAGATCCGCGAAGGAGCGGATGTCATCGCGCTCGGACTTGCGCTCGCCCAGCACGCTCGCGATCCATTCGTGGCCCTCCTTGCCGCCGGGGCCCACTTGCTCGGCCCAGGCGGACCACGCGACGACCTCGTGGGGCAGACGCTTGGCGCGGGCCTCGACCCAGGCGAGCATTTCGAGGTCGGTCTTGCCGGTCTTGATTTCGGCCAGCATCGCCTCCGAGTCGATGTTCGTGAAGGCGAAGAACAGCTTGTCCAGCGGGCAGTTGTAGTGGTAATCGCCGCCCTTGCCGGCGATGACCGCGCGGGCCTTGTCGAGCAGACGCGGCAGGTGGGCGTAGCCGCCGAGTCGGACGCGCAGGCTGCGCGGGGGATGCTGGGTGAGATCGGGGGAGGAGAAGTTGATCATGACATCGGCAATGAACTCCGAAACGCCCGCTTCGCCAGCGGAATCGCCGCGCGCATGCGGTGGCGTGGCGCGACGAGCCTTCCTCGCCTACGGGGCGGGTGCGAAGGCGGCGGCGACGTTGGCGGAGAGGTTCTGCGCCGCCTGGGCGAGGGCCTGCGGCAGCGGCGTGCCGGGGGGCGTGAT
Organism: uncultured Opitutaceae bacterium; assembly: GCA_964512415.1. Taxonomy (GTDB): domain Bacteria; phylum Verrucomicrobiota; class Verrucomicrobiia; order Opitutales; family Opitutaceae; genus UBA6669. Next base: position 4,713 of record CAZEJZ010000046.1, on the reverse strand, counting down.
GGCGTGCAGGTGCAGTCCGGGCCGGGCGACGTCGGCCGCGATTTGACCGGCGAACAGATGCACCGGACGTCCGAGCTCGAGCGCGCGACGCGCCACCGCGCCGGGGCCTTTTCCCTCGAGGGAACTCGCGTCGAAGCGACCTTCGCCCGTGATCACGAGGTCGGCGGCGTGCAGGCGTCGCTCGACGTCCAGCCAGTCGGCCACGAGGTCAAAACCGGGAACGATCCGGGCGCCGAGTCCCGCCAGCAGTCCGAACGCCATGCCTCCGGCGGCACCGCCGCCCGGCGTGTCGACCGCGGCGGCCCGCCCGCCGGCGACCGCCACGGCGTGAGCGAGACGCGCGGTTTCACGCTCCAGCCGTCCGTGATCCTCGGCGCGCAGTCCCTTTTGCGGACCGTACACCGCCGCGGCGCCGCGCGGACCGAGCACGGGGTTGGTCACGTCGCCGGCGATTGCGATGGGCGGCAGCGGAGCGGCGTCGGGGGCCACGACCTGGACGATGCGCGCCCAGTCTGCGGGAACCGGAGGGTCAATCGATCGACCCTCGGCATCCAGAAAACGGAAACCGAGCCGCGCGAGCGCGCCCAAGCCGAGATCGTGCGTGGCGCTGCCGCCGACGCCGAGGAGCACGCCGACCGTGCCCCGGGCCGCAGCCCGGAGCAGTTCACCCGTGCCGACCGACGTCGCCTGCCACGGGTCGCGCTCCGCCGCGGTCAGCAGGGCGAGCCCACTCGCGACGGCCATCTCGACGACGGCGACCTCGTCGTCGGGCTTGGCGTGAGGCAATTCCAGACGCCGCGCCGCGGCCTCCGGGATCTGTCCGTAGCGCACGCGGCCGAAGGTGGCGCGCACGGGTGCGCCGCGCGGGCCGGTGACCGTGACCGCGTGATGGTTGCCGCCGGCGGCCTCCGTCAGGATGGCGGCGAAGCCCTCTCCTCCGTCGGCGAGCGGGCAGGCGTCGGTCGTCCAGTCGGGTCGGACCGTGCGCAGCGCCTTCGCCGCGGCCGCGCAGGCCGCGGGGGCGGTCAGGGAATCCTTGAACTTGTCGAAGGCGAGCAGGACGCGCATGGGCGGAAGACGTCTGCCCATCCTCGCGGGATGATCCCGCGGCGTCGAGCGCGCTCCTTGGCGCCGCGCTGGGCGAATCGGGAGGCCACCGCACCGGCCGCGCCGCGGTGCTGTGGTGGCGGGGAGCGCTCAGCGCGGGACGGGCGCGGGTCCGGGAGCGGCGAGGAAGGCCAGCAGCGTCTCCGCGCAGAGCCGTGCGAACGCGGGATCGTTGATCGCGGCGGGCGACTCGATCACGGGAATCTCCGGACGCAGGTGGCGGCGCAGCGCGGTGAAGAGCGCCTCGTCGGCGGTCGGCGAATGGAAAGGCTGGCCCGGGGCGCTGATCACGCTGATTCCGCCCCGGGGCAGGAGCAGAGCGACGGGACCGCGGTAGGCGTTGAGCTTCCCGGCGATGACCTCGCCGAGCCGGGCGCACTCCTCGGCGTTGGTCCGCAGCAGCGTGACCTGCGGATTGTGCGCGTAGAGCGTCCGTCCCGCGAAGCGCGCCGGCACCGTTGCGGGCTCACCGAAGTTCACCATATCGAGGCAGCCCGGCGTGATGATCGCGGGGATGCCGCGGCGGCCGGCCGCCTCCAGCCGGGTGGGGCCGGCGGTGAGGATCCCACCGACCAGTTCGTCCGCCCATTCCGTGGTGGTGATGTCGAGGACCCCGGCGACGAGCCCGCTGTCGATGAGCGCCTCCATCGCGCGCCCGCCGGTGCCGGTGGCGTGGAACACGAGCACCTCGTAGCCCGCGGCCTCGACGAGCCGGCGGGCCTCGGTCACGCAGGCGGTGGTGTTGCCGAACATGCTCGCGACCACGATCGGACGGTCCACGGCGGGCCGTCCGCGCCGCGCCTCGGCCGCTGCCACCATCCCGTGGAGCGCGCCCGCGGCGTTCTCGAAGATCGTCCGGGAAATCCGATTCAGTCCCGCCACGTCGACGATCGCGGGGATCATGACGAGGTCGGACGTGCCGACGTACGGCGCGGTCTGGCCGCTGGCGAGCGTCGAGACCATCACCTTGGGCAGGCCGATCGGCAGGGCGCGCATCGCGGCGGTGCCGATGGCGGTGCCGCCGCCGCCGCCCACGGAGATGATGCCCTGCAGGCGGCCCTCGGCGGCCAGCCGGGCGACGTACGCGGCGGCGGCGCGCGCCATCAAGGCGACGCACGCGCCGCGATCGCGGCGTGCGAGCACCGCGCGCGCATCCTCCGGCAGCGCCGCGAGCACGGTCTCCCGCGGGACATCGACCGGCACGGTCGGAGCATCGAGCGAGCCCACGTCAATCCTCAGCGTATCCAATCCCAGACTACACAGCTGGTCGGCGACGAAGGCGAGCTCGGCGCCCTTGGAGTCGTAGGTGCCCAGAATGGCGACGGTCGGCATGGCGGCGGGGGGGTGAGGACTGACGGCGGGGCGACGGGCTACTCGCGCCGGGCGGTCCAGCGCACGGCGTTGGTCAGCACGGCGCGGAACGCGGGATGATCGTGCGTGCGCTGGTCGTGGCCGAGGGCGATTCCGACGATGCGGGCCCGCGGGTGGCGCGTGACCCAGACGGACGGATGCGGTGTGCCGTACTTCTGGCTCGGGGACGTTTCGGCGAGGATCTCGATCGGGGCGGTATCCGGGGGCAGCCGCGTCGGCTCGGCGTTCACGTAGTACAATTCATCGACAACCTCGAAGCGCTCCGGCACTCCGCGCATGACCGGATGCCGGGGCTGGACGTTGCGGACGGAGAACGGACCGAGGCGATCGTGGCCGCGGGAGCCACCGCCGACGAGCATGGCGTTCAGCTCCGGCCACTGCGGGTAGGCGAACCACGTCCCGGCGTGCAGCAGCACGATGCCCTTCCCGGCCTGCGCGAACGCCATCAACGCGGCGCGGTACTCGGGGGTATCGAAGTGCTTGCGGTTGACGCTGATCACGGCGACGTCGGCGCCGGCGAGTTCGGTGGCGGCCTGATCGCGATCCTCCGTGTAGTGCACGGTGAAGCCTGCTCCCTGCAGGAGGGCGCGATCCATCGCGTCGAAGTAGGCGGCGAAGTCGTGCGAGCTGCCGCCGCCGATGAGCATGACGCGCGTCTTGCCGGCTTCCCAGCGCACGGGCCGCGTTTCCGGCAGTGGCTTGTCGCCCTTGCCTCCCTCGCGCGGACCGATCGCATCGGCGGCGGCGCTGGCGGTCGCGGAGCTTGCCTTGGCTTGAGTGGCTGAATTCGCGGCGGGTGGGGCGCTGGCGGTGGCCGCCGCATTGACGCCGGACAACGCTGGTGCGGCGGTCGGCGTGGCGCGGGAGAGTTCGACCGTGACGGCGAGGGTGCACGGCACGACGTCGTTGTCGTAGCTCTCGAGTTCGAGCTGGCGCACGACGCCGGCGGTGCGCAGGGGCAGCGAGATCAGGCGGACGCGGCCCTCGCGGGTGAAGCCGTCGGCGGACTTGGCGCCGGGCAGTTCCTCGGTGCTGTCGTAGCGGGCGAAGTGGATGCCGTTGCGCAGCACCTGCTCCTCGCGCGTGCCGTCGGCGAAGACGGCGGTGACGCTGAGGACCGGCTGTCCCTTCGCGGCTTCGCCTCCCTGGGGCCAGGCCCAGCCGCCGAGGCCGCCCAGCAACTGGACCGAGGAGACGGCGGCGTTGACGTTCAGCACCACGCGGCGCGGGTAGTCCTCCGAGAAGCCGTCGGAGCCGGGGCCGCCCTTCAAGGCGACGACGTTGCGCCCGGTGGCGGACTTGGCCGGGTCCATCACGAAGAACGGAACGCCGTGGACATTCACGTTGCCGAAGCGCTGCACGGCGATCGTCTCGGCAGTGGCATCCTCGCGGCGGAACATGCCGCGGCGGCTGTTGGCGGTGTACGCATCGCGCAGGTCGAGCACGCGGAAACCCTGATCGGCCGAGCAGAGGTACGTGAGGAGATCGCGCAGCCCCTCGCTGCCCATGCCCTCGAAACCCTCCGGCATGAGGGAGCGCCGGGTGTTCTCGCGGGTGGCGATGTCCTCGCTGCGCAGCTCGTGATCACCGCCGAGGGATCGCAGGGTGAGTCCGGCGGCGTTCTCGCTGACAATGATGCCGGAGAGGCTCTCGCCCTTCTTGGTGGTGACGTTCCACTGCCAGAAGCTGGGATCGACCTCGCGGTTGGGATCGAGGATGTGGACGAGCAGCGTGGCGGGGCCGTGCGCGCCCATGCCGCTCAGGGGTGGTCCGATGTCGACGAGGCCGAGGTCGTTGTGACGGTGGCACACGGCGCAGGCGGCGGCGAAGATGGCGCGGCCGCGGGCGAAGTCGCCGGCCTTCTCGACCTCCGGCGTGAGGCGGGCGATGAGCTCGTCCTTCTGAACGGCGACGGGATTGAGCTTGGCCATCAGCGCGGCGGCCTCGCGGGCGAGGTCGCGATTCGGATGGGTACGGAGGCGGGCGACGTCACCGAGGCTGAGGCTGGCGGGATTGATGCGGCCCTCCGCGAGCTCTCCGAGGAGCAGTCGCGTGAATTCGACGCGGCGGAGGATTTGGTCGAACGCCGCCGCCGTGCGCGTGCCGGCCCAGATGGCGATCAACGCGCGGCCGGCGTCGTCGCCGCCGATCGCCCCGAGGGCGGCGAGCAGGGGCGTCTGCAGTTTCGCGGGAGCGCCTGGCGCGGTCAGGAGGGCGGTGACGCGCTCGAGCACG